>CAZMRM010000178.1:0-7573 GCA_964568515.1 uncultured Chitinophaga sp.
TTTGATTATGAAACCAATACATCCACACTGGTGGATGTATTGGTTTCATAATCAAAGATGAGTGTATCGTAAGCACTCCATACCGTATAATTAACATCGAGTGCAAGATCCAGTTTGTCAGAAGCTTTATAAGCAAGGCCAAGACTGGCTATTTGGGGTAAAGGAAGCGAAGCTGTAAATTTACCATTTGGAAAATTAGCTACGAGTGAAGAAGGGACTGTAAATGTTGCATCGCCACTTTTCACTTTCATGTTTACCTGTGAACGGTAGGTTAGGCCAATGGAAAATCTCTCAACCGGTTTCAGGTAAATGCCCACATTGTAGCCAATACCATTTGATTTACCATCTAATTCGGCATGTCCGAAATTTCCATCCGCATCTGCCACGGGGATGTCGCGTTGAAGATTTACACTTCCGGTTGCATATACAAAACCTGCACCTATACCTATCTTATCGGTAAGACGGTAACTGATGGTGGGTTGCAAAAAAATAGCCTGCAGTTTGATCTGGGTCAACGAAAAACGTCCTCCCCAACCATCTTCCCATTTTATTGTACTGCCAAAAGGGGTATATGCTGCAAACCCCAATTTGAGTTTGCTGCTGTCTTTCACTTCAAATTGTGCATAGGCTGCAAAAGGGGTTCCCACAGGAGATTTTGTTTCATATCCTAAATTCGTATTTGCATCTAAAAAACGAACATGCGATACGACACCACTGGCACCCAACTGAACAGAATTACCCTGAAAGAAAGAGGAACCACCGGGATTGTAAAATAATGCAGAAGCATCCTGCACAAAAGCAATACCTGCTCCTCCCATTCCCTGCTGAGTTTGTCCCTGTAAATAGACCTGATATCCTTGTGCAAATGAAAAGAAGGGTACGCATAACAGTAGCATGCCTGTTATTACTTTTATACGTTTTTTCATAGTTTGTTTTAATTTAAGCAATTTTAAGAAGGGCTGACATGATTGTTTGAAACTGCAACCGTTTTCAAGGTCGATAAAGGTTCTGTTGCAATAATACAATTCTTTATTCATCTACAAAATACTTAATAAAAATAGTTTGAAAGAGCCTGTTTTGGCATAAATTAAATTCCACAAAAGTGTGGAATTCATTTCGCCCGCCTGCATTAAAAACAAAAAAAAGCGAAGTAAAAAAATCACTTCGCTTTAGTTCTATCTGTTTTTTGATTAAAAATAAACACAGTGCTTGCTCCATCGTACCAGGGCAATTTGAAAATTGGTTAAGGTCGGATTGGTGGAAGGTGTAACCGGATTCATCAGGTTGCTGGTATCCGAATCATGCGCCAGCCAGCAAGCATGTCCTATTTCATGTGTTGCAACAAAAGCCTGGTCATCTTTTTTTCCTTCAATGACTACATAATTATGTGTTGATGTAAAGCTGCAACCTTTGGGTGTAACATCCTGTACGATGAACACAATGATTTCAGCACCCAATCCAATAACACGCCTGAAACTATCTTTGGATTTACATCCTGCCGTTGCAAATTCGAAATAAGAACCCGCAAGCCACCAATCGTTAAAAAAACCACCGGCATCACAACCCACTACGAGTCCTGCTTCGGGAGGTGTTACTTTTGTTTTGCAAATTCCCGTAAAGATCATATTGATATTACAGGTGGAATCATAAAATGAAATGACGGCATCCACTTGCCGCATAATTAATTCATCGGATAAAATCTGCCTGCCCTCTATGGAAGGTACAATCACACCAAAATACATTTTCTTTCTTAACCGTATTCCTAACAGCGAACCAAAAAAATCAAGGAGTCCCACAATTCTCCAGATGATTTCTGTTACCCAGTTTAAGATGGTTCTGATAATTCCTCCTATAATGGGAATACTTAATATGAGATTGATCAATATCCCTACAATGTCCAGCACAATGTTCACCACCTCACACACGACCCGTGTTACCCACTTACCAACCGTAACCACCACCCATCGTATCACTTTCACAACCACCCAGACCAACCAGCAAAACCACTTATTACAGCATAAGCACCACCAGTTACATTTTTGTTCACGACATCTTTTTTCTTGTCTGTTTTCCCATTCTTCAATGGGTTTTTCGATTTGCTCTTCTACCCATTCCTGGATCTCTTTACATACACGTCCCATGATTTCAAGTTTTAAGTTGTTTTTATAGTTGATTGTTTAGCACCACTCTATTCCTTTAACTATACAAAGGAACATCATATTTAAACAATTAACACAAGGGTATCTACTGATTTTCAGATGGTTATTTTCCTGTTTTTTGATAAGTGAAACAAGAGGTTTTTCACTTATTAAAACAAAAAATAAAAGACGGCCGGAAAGGAATTTTAAACACAACAAGGGATGAAAAACATAAACAGCATACTCTTCAATAGAATATGCTGTTCATGAATAATATAAACTATAAAATAATGGCCAGGATTTATAGTTTAGCAACAGGATGAAGTTTGTTCACAGATTTCAATGTATAAACGGAACCTCCGTACAATCGTTGTTGAATACTTCGTGCAATTTTAATCAGGTTCCAATGAGCGTTCAATAATCCGATTGCTTTTCCGGTCAATGCACCGGCTATTGTAATACCAATCAAAGATAAAATATGATAAACCGTCAACGTTGAAAACGCACCACCGAGAATAAAATAATTAGCAATGGTTGCAACAAATGTAAAACTCATTAAAAAACTCCCCGTCTTGCACCCGCAGGCATTAGCATAATAATCTACTTCGGTGCTGATACTTAGATTCTCATAAAAAGAATATTCAGGTAAGTTAAATGCATAGGATCTTGTTTCATTGTTTAAACTAAACTTGTGCAATGATTTTTCCCATGCTTTAAAAGAAGTATGATCATTAATGATCACTTTCTTTGCTGGTTGCTGTGCTGTATTTTTGGTTTCCATGGTAGTATAGTTTAAATTAAAATCATCTGTTTTATGGTCACACATTTCTTACCGAAACTCAAACAGGTTGATAAGTGTGTTACACCGCAAAGTAACGTCGCAATTGTGAGAAAATAGCAAGGCTTTCAACTGATTTTTGTACAGACATTTCCCCTTTTTTCAGATAAAAAAAAGAGGGTTTTTCCTATTTACATGTAAAAGCTATTGAGCAAACCGGTTTGTTACCAGCTTACGGATGAAGGGAATATTTTTTTGTTGGGATTCATGCACCCATTTTTCTAATTGATCCAGTGTGATCCATTTCCAGCTGTCTACTTCAGGAACAGCCTTTTCAGTAAGGCTTTCACAAACAAATAATTGCTTACTCAGATCGGTATCGGTAATAAGCAGAAACGATTCAAGAATTTTATTTTGCTTCTGATACTTAACAGGTTCAAGCGCTTGAATTTCAAGCGTGTGCAAATTCTCGGCCCTGATCCCTGTTTCCTCATACAATTCTCTGACAGCTGCAGTATACGGATCTTCCCCTGTATCCTGTAATCCTTTCGGAATAGACCACCTGTTCCAGGGTGAGTTCGTAGCATGACAAACCAGCATTTTTTCAGATATGGTACTGTATACGTAAATGCCGCAGGTAATAAGAGCTGGTTTCATGAAGTTATTCTTTCTTTTTTCTGAATTCAATGGTACTTGTAAGTCCAAGTTGTAAGGTATGGTTCTGTTCAACCCTTATTCCATCTGCACGGAAAATAGCCTGATGCAGATATCCGATTTCCAAACGGCCCAATGTGGGAACTTTATAGCCCAAAGCTGCATAGGCTCTGTTTTGATCAAAAATATTGTACCGCACATTTTTACCAAAGTTGATATACAATTCATTATAAAAAGTGATGTACACCGATTTATCTTCAATGTTTTTTCCTTTAAAAGGAATGGAGTACCGGTTCATCCATCGTACACGATTTGTATATATTGCATCTCCGGGTTCATATTCTCCGTTCTTTAAAACAGGACTGTATACATAGCGTTGTTCCAGCCTGAAACGGTTGATAATTTCAACAGATCCAATAGCATTTTTCATATTCAGTTGTTCCCAGATCCTGTTTTCAGGAAAAGTTGCCGTACTTGCAAGTTCACCATAAGGATATGTAATAACGTAACAATACCCTCCGGTAAACGAAACCTGTGAATTCAAATAATAGCTGATCCCTGTCCGTAACAAGAGCTGTTGATTTCCAAGAATGATCTCGCTTCTTCTCCATTGAGCCTCCAGATGAGCACCCCATTTATCTGATAACCGGTGATTCCCGACATACATTATCCAGCCGTTCCAATTAGTAGCATACTGCCTTTGTGACTGTGAATGGCCTTTTAAAACCCCCAGCAAACAACTGATACAAACAATTACTTTAATATATTTCATTTTCGTTTTAAACTTTTTGATAGCGGCTGCAAAAATACAGCGAAACTTACACTTTGCAAAGTGCACAACACTTTTCCAAAGCATCAGAGGAGGAAAAAGGATTATCCGGATAGTTCATAAAAGAAAAAACCGGCCACAGAGGACCGGTTTTTCTTTTATCTTTTTTGTAAATTACTTTGTGATCACCATTTTTTGCTTGATTGGTTGCCCGCCACTTATATCAGCAATAATATACAGTCCGCTATTCAGATTATCAATAACAGCCGTATAATTATTGGAGGCTGTTAACAGGATTTGCTGAACCGTTTGTCCCAGTTCATTCAAAATCACAAATGTTCCACCACTGGTAGAACGAATGTTAACCGCCCCATTGCTGGGATTCGGATACACCAATAGTTGATTTGCATTTGTCAGACTCTCAATTCCCGTGATAGTTACAGGAACACATTTGGAAGTGTCAGCACAGCCATCCAGCGTGATCCACACCGCATAATCCCCTGTTTCTGTTACAGTGTAAGAAATAGTTGTGGCACCGGGAATAAGGGTATTCTCTCTTTTACAATCTATCCATTGATAAGTAGCACCAGCTTGATTAGCGGTAACAACAGGACTGTTAACGGTGAGTGTTACATCAGGCATCGGTTTGATGATTGCTTTTACTTCCAGGCGCTGAGATACGCATCCTTGGTTATTGGCAGAAACATAATAACTCGTGGTCCCATTCAAATAAGGAGTGACGTATGAATTACCGGTAGCAACCACTGTTCCTCCCGTTAAAGCAGTATACCAACTGATATCGCCTATTGTGGAAGAAGCATTTAAGCTAACTACCCCTTTGTCACAACGACTGTTTGAATTAGCTGTAACAACCGGGGCAACAGAGGAAACCGTTATTCGAACAGTTTGTAAAAAAACTTTGCTGCAAGCCAGGTTATCACCACAACCGGATGTACCAAGTATCCAACTATTGGCATTATCCATATTTGTTAAACTACCATAATATCCGTGTCCGGAAATATCACTTAATATCGGGGATCCAACACCATCATCAAATCGGTAATACGCTAATACATCTGATTCGGTCCCTGTGATACAATCCGTCATCGACTCCCGTATTTCAGCTAAGGATAAACATTTATCACGCATTCTAAATTCATCCAGTGCTCCTTTAAAATAAGACGAGGCTGCTTGGTTGTTTTTACCCAATGTAAAGGAGGTGGAAGCTGATAAGGTTCCCGTTGCTGCAACTGTATTTACTTCTGTTCCATTGATGTACAAATGAAGATTGGCTCCGTCATAAGCAACTGCTATATGGGACCATACATCTTTGGAAATTGAATTGTAACTGATGCTTCCAATAGAAGTTGTTGTAAAAGTAATGCCTCCGTTGGCAACTGCCAGATCATATCCCGTCGCCGAAAATAATTTTCCATCGGTAAGATCCTGGGGGAAAATATACATACTGAATGTAAAAGCATTCAATGCGCTTAATCCTTTATAAACAGTCACAAAATCATCCACTCCGTCAAAATTCAGCGCATTCCCCACAGCCGATTTCTGGGCAAGTACCGAGAAAGTCTTTGTAGCATAAACAGCTCCTGTATTAAAGGTGATGGGGCCTCCTGTTCCGGAAAAGGGGCCTGTTGTAGTTATTCCATCCCTCAAATAGTAATTAATGCCTGTTTGAGAGGCTGCCATAGTAATTGTGGTTGAGTCATCACGGCAAAGCTGGGTACTGGCAGCAGTAAGGGTTTGCTCATTAATGAAAAAATTAAGGGAAGCAGACGTGGATGTATCTTTTACACCTCCGCCTTCAACGATACAACGGTATTGAGCAGATAAATAAGCACCTGCCAATTTTAATGTGTCGGTTGCTTCTCCACTATAGATCCCACCGGTAGCTGTTGTCCAGCTTACTCCTCCATCATTACTTGTTTGCCACAAATAACTATCAACAGCTGTTGCTACAATAAAAAAATAAGTAGTTGCACTTTCACAGATTGTCCGGTTATATGGATTCACAATAATAACCGGAGCATTATTTTTTTCTGCGGCCATCGTTTTAACAGCAAAACCAAGCAGTACCAAAACTAAAAGGGAACGGAAAATCATTACGGGATTGTAGTTTTTTTTCATAGTATTTATTATTTAATGGATGAAACGGATCGTTAAGGTAGTGCATTTCAGGGTAAAATAAAAACGTTGCCCCCTGTAAAAATCAGACTATTTAGACTAAAATATGAATTATTGCCACAGTCAAGTTGAATAACGAGGTCAATTCCAGAATTTACCTGACCGCTTCTGCCGTTAACTAAGAAAAAAACACCGTTAACTAAAATAGTTGCTTGATCGGGATTTATATCCGGTAGTTTAATGTAACGGGTTGTTTTATACATTACTCATTAATCGTAACAACTTCCATAAACTCTGGCCCGCCTTCTATCGGATAACCATCTACCGGTACTCCCTGTACGGTTACTTTTTTACCAATATAATTATTCAATTTGATGATGTTGCTTTTCAATGCATACTGAGTATTGCCTTGCATATCCAGCAAAACATGAGTCCCATACTGATAAGTGGTCACTCCCTGCTCCTGTATTATTCCACTTGCTGTCGCTGTTGTTGCTGATTTATTTTCATTCAGCTGAGAAGAAGATATCGAAGTAGAAGTAGTGCTTTTACAAGCAGCAAAAATTAATATGCACATACATACAATTAATAAGCGGCTGTTTTTCATGATCTTAGTGTTTTTATTTTCCATACTTTTAATTGATGCAGTATTTGAATAGACAAAGGTATTAAATTAATCCCTGCCCCTCCAAAGGTTTACAAAGCAACTGCAAGTGTTAAATTTCAAAACATTTTTGTTAAAAAAATTCAACTTACAAAAAAGAATACTATGTTTAATAAATAATTAGACGCAACTAAAATAATATTAACTTTTTAACTGAAAAAAATGCTCTCAACTTACAAAACCAAAACAGCAATGACGTTTTTTTTCGGGATCACTCTGTGCTTTTTTCAGGCAACACATGCCGGAAATCCTGTACAACAATCCAAGAAAAATAATTCGGCCAACACTTTTCAATTACCAACCGGAGTAAGCGAGTCGGATTATGTATCAAATGCCATTATCTTTAAATTGAAACCGGAAAACAGGAACATTGTGAATGGTACCACACTCAGTACGGTATTCAATGAATTACAAATTACAGATGTTGGTAAATT
>CAZMRM010000178.1:7583-7884 GCA_964568515.1 uncultured Chitinophaga sp.
GTTTCCAAATGAAAAGCCACCACTGGCTGCAAAAAATGCCTATGGACAGGAACTTGTGGATCTGTCACTTATTTATGAACTTCATTTCAAAAGCTCAATAGGCATTGAACAGGCTGTCAACAAACTAATTGCTACCGGCCTTGTGCAATATGCCGAACCAAGATATATACACTACGAGCATGATATCAAACTAAGCATTAAAGACATTACCAATGCTCTTGCTCCTTATAACCCCAATGATCCGGATTTAACCAATATCAATTCAAGTGGCATGTACTATATTGGTCGGATTAAATGTCCG
>CAZMRM010000179.1:0-7851 GCA_964568515.1 uncultured Chitinophaga sp.
AACTTTGCTACACCCTTTCGAATCAGTCACTGTTACATTGTATATACCGGCACCTACATTTTGAATCGTATCTTTTGTATGGCTGCCTGTTATTGCCCATAAATACGTATACGGCGGAGTACCGCCTGTTGCACTTACCTGTGCCGATCCGTTTTTATCATTAAAGCAAACCGGATTTGTACCGACAATATTCGCAACCAGCAACGGTGATTCGGTAATCGTAACATTTGCCGTTGCAGCACATCCGTTTGCATCCGTTGCGATCACAGAATAAATCCCTGCTACGAGGTTAGTCGCTGTTGGTGTTGTTTGTCCATTGTTCCATAAATATGTAAAAGGTGATTTACCACCCGAAACTGTTACGGTGGCTGTACCGGTATTTCCACCTTTGCAGGATACATGAGTAACTGTAGAAATTGTTGCGGTAGGACCTGCAATATTTTTAATCGTGACAGCGGCATTCATTGTACACAAGCTGACATCTCTGATGGTAACAGTATAGGTTCCTGCAGCAAGATTGGTAACTGTTGGAGTAGTTTGTCCACCCGACCAACTCCAGGTATACGGAGCAAAACCACCGGAACCTGTTACAGAAGCACCGCCATTAGACATGCTGCATGTTGCATCTATCGTTGTAGCAGCAATACTAAGAACAGGAGGTTGTGCAATGGTTACTGTTGCCGATCTTTTACAGCCTTTAGCATCTGTAACATTTATAGTATAGGTTCCGATAGTTAAATTGGAAATGGAAGCTGTGGTAAATCCACCGGGCATCCAGGAATAAACATAAGGAGCTGTACCACCGGTAACGGTTGCTGTTGCCGTACCATTGGCACCACCATAACAACTCACATTGGTATTTGTTGGTGTAACAGTTAAAGCAGTGGGTTGTGTAATGGCCTGTGAAACGGTTGATTTACATCCGAAGGCATCGGTAACAGTCACACTATATGTACCTACAGGCAAATTATTTACCGTAGCAGTAGTTCCAACATTTGGCGTCCACACATAAGTAAGTGGAGGAGTTGCGGCACCACTTGTAGAAACAGTGATAGAACCATCCGAGGAGCCGTTACAACTTATATTTGTAAATGAACTGATGGTTGCAGTCCCACCAGGTATGCTGTTTACAGTGGTAGTAATTTGCTTGGCACATCCTTTTGAATCAGTAACGGTACAGGTGTAGGTACCTGCAGGGATTCCGGTTGTTGTAGGATTGGTACCACCTGCCGGTGCCCATGAATAAGTATAGGGCGGAACGCCATCAGCTGCAACCACTGTGGCACTGCCATTTGATGAAGTACAATTCGCATCTTTTTTTGTGACTGCTAAATTAACATTGGATAAAGAAATACAAAATGAATAGGTTTGACTTCCGTTGAATGGACAATTATCATCCACTACCCGCACTGTAAAGCAATTGGCATTTCCAATATCTGCTGCAGTAGGTGTCCAGCTGAATACACCGGTCGGATGTGCTCCGGAACCAGGATTAAATGTACCACCAGGAATACCGGAGTTCCACTGCAATTTTAATGTTTGTCCGGCATCAGCATCATTTGAAGGAATATTAAATGTTAAAGGAGTTCCAACACAAGCATTGATTGTAAAACTTCCTGTTCCGTTAATTCCGGTAAGTACAGGGTTATTGTTATTGCAGGTAACCGTACGTAATTGGATATCACGGATAATGCTTCCTATCAGTTTCCCATTCCGATATTCTCTGACAATGATTGAAAAAACGGTCACTTCCAACTGTGAAGGTGTCATACAAATATCTCCGGTATTGGCATTAAATGTTACAGGAGGTGTTGAGGATAAAGGTTGTGTTGCAGAGTATGGATTAATATACGTTACATTGTTACCCGGCCCTCTGAGTGGAGTTACAAGCGCATAATACAAAGAATCCCCATCGGCATCCAACGCACCATTGTTAAAACAAAAAGGTTCGCCAACACATATGAAGGGAACCGGTTTGTTGGTAAATGAAGGTGAATTATTACATGGGAAAGTAAGATTATCCAGTTTTGATTCGATGTATAAATTCTGATTGCCAGGATCAACTATGGTTGAAATTGCATTGTTCCTGGCAGCAATATTTGAAGAAAAAACCCAGTCGGTACATTGTGCAGGAAGCGTAGTGATTCCTGAAAAAATATACTCCTGAACACCTGGATAAGTCCCTCCGGTACAAACTGTTTTTAAAGACGGACAAATGGGTGATACTTCGACACCGGTTCCGGCAACGCGGTTAAGTACGATATTGTAATCCTGACTACAGGATGCTGATCTGGCATTAACGGTAACTGTATTGGGAGCTGCTACACCAGAGCAGTCCCTATAGAATGCCATCGTTATTCTATACTGATTTCCCCCCAGACACTTATAGGTAATATCTCCTCCCTGAACGTGAGTAGCAAAAAGCGAATCGGGAATATGAACAAGGAATAAAAATAAGACACTAACTAACCAGAACGATGTTTTGTAAATCTTTTTCATAAGCTTGTGTTTTACATGCAACAAAGTAAAATAGTTTTTATCCTTACTTTCTCACATCCATCACTCAAACTATTTCTTATATATTTTAACAAATATATAATAAAAGACGGGGAGATGTAAATTACGTTGCACAAAAAATTCATAGCCGGTTATGCCGGATAAAAAAAATTAATTACGACCTACTGCAACAAAATATACAGTCTTTCAAAAAAACTACTGTCCGGCTTTACGATAAAAAAAAATTATAGTTTCTCCTCTGGGGAGGATTTTCTTCATTTAATTTTAAACAATTTCCTTTTAATAGGCATTTTCCTACAATTTTATTAGTTTTGTGCCCATTAAATCTAATCCTATGGGTAGCCTATCTGACCGACTCAGCATTTTATCAGAATCTCAAACACTTGCCATGGTCAAAAAAACCAGAGAATTACAAGCTCAGGGCAAGGACGTTATCAGTTTAAGCATTGGCGAACCTGATTTTGATACTCCTCAGTTTATCAAGGATGCAGCAAAAAGAGCCATCGATAATAACATCACACACTATACACCCGTTGCGGGCTTTTTGGATCTGAAAAAAGCAGTTTCCGAAAAATTCAAGCGCGATAACGGATTGACATATGCACCCGATCAGATTGTTGTTTCCACCGGAGCCAAACAATCCATTGCAAATGCAGTGTTGAGCCTTGTCAATCCCGGAGATGAAGTGATTATTCCTATGCCATACTGGGTAAGCTATATAGAGATTATTAAAATGGCCGAAGGAAAACCAGTAACTATTCCCAGTTCAGTAGAGACCAATTTTAAAATCACTGCTGATCAATTAAAAAAAGCAATCACTTCAAAAACCAAAATGATGATTTTTAGTACACCTTGTAATCCAAGTGGTTCGGTGTATTCAAAAGAAGAACTAAAAGCACTCGCAGAGGTCATTGCACAACATCCGGATATCTATATCATTTCTGATGAAATTTATGAACACATTAATTTTGTTGGTAAACATGAAAGTATTGCACAGTTTGACTTCATTTACGATCGTGTCATTACTGTAAATGGCGTTTCCAAAGGATATGCAATGACCGGTTGGCGCATTGGATTCATAGGAGCACCTAAATGGATCGCACTTGGCTGTGAAAAGGTACAGGGACAATTTACATCTGGCACCTCCTCTATTTCCCAAATGGCTGCTTTAGAAGCACTTAAAGCTGATCCAACTGTTACTTTTCAAATGCGTGATGCTTTCAAAAAAAGAAGAGACCTCGTTTCCAAACTATTGAATGGAATCCCCGGAATGAAAGCCAATTTACCAGATGGTGCGTTTTATTTTTTCCCGGATATCTCTCATTACTTTGGAAAATCATATGGTGGATATCATATTAAAAATTCATATGATTTCAGT
The DNA here is from genome assembly GCA_964568515.1 of uncultured Chitinophaga sp. Classification (GTDB taxonomy): domain Bacteria; phylum Bacteroidota; class Bacteroidia; order 2-12-FULL-35-15; family 2-12-FULL-35-15; genus 2-12-FULL-35-15. The sequence goes on from CAZMRM010000179.1 coordinate 3,896, forward strand.
ATTTATTTATTAATGGAGGGGAATATTGCATTGGTTTCGGGCGACGGATTCGGTGATGATAAATGTGTGCGTATTTCATACGCTGCCTCAGAAGATAAATTAGTGGAAGGAATAAGACGTGTAAAGGAAGCGCTAGCTAAATTAAAATAGTCCATTGATCATGGCAAATGATATAAAAAAAATTTTCAGTTCATTCAATCATTTAAATGTGCTTATTGTTGGCGATGTAATGGTAGATTCTTACATGTGGGGGCACGTTCATCGTATTTCACCGGAAGCTCCTGTTCCTATCGTTGCCGTTAACAAAAAAGAAGACCGCCTGGGTGGCGCAGCCAATGTTGCCCTAAATATTCAGGCCATGGGCGCTAAACCTATTCTTTGCTCTTTGGTAGGAACAGATAAAACCGGAACATTGTTCACTGATCTGTTGAAAAAACAAAAAATTTCTACAAACGCCATCATTCGCAGTAAAGATCGTATCACAACAGTAAAAACAAGAATCATTGGTAACAATCATCAAATGCTACGGGTAGATGATGAAATTACCACTCCTCTTACCAAGAAAGAAAGTGAACAAATAGTCGCTACCATAAAAAAAATAATTGCCTCACAAAAAATTGATGTCATCATTTTTGAGGATTATGATAAAGGTTGTCTTACACCTTCTGTTATAAAAGGAATTCTGGAATTATCACATAAGAAAAATATTCCCACTGCTGTAGATCCCAAAAAAAATAATTTTTGGGAATACAAAGGGGTCACATTATTTAAACCCAATCTGAAAGAACTGAAAGAAGGTCTTAAATTAGACTTTGATGTCAACAATATAAAAGAACTCAATACAATTGTGGACTCCTTCACGAAAAAACAAAATATAAAAACAGCACTGATTACTCTATCCGATAAGGGAATGTATACACATAGTACCTTTGCAAAAAAAATAATTCCGGCCCATGTACGTACTATTTCCGATGTATCAGGTGCAGGAGATACCGTGATCAGCATTGCTGCTTTGTGCATTGCCGCTAAACTTGATAATACGCTTACCGCTCAACTTGCCAATCTGGCGGGTGGTTTGGTTTGCGAACAAACAGGAGTTGTACCGGTCAATAAATCACAACTTTTAAAGGAAGCTGTACAATTATCCGATTCTTTTTAAATAATCATTTTATACATAGTGCTAATCCAACAATCATTGTCAACTGTAACACCATATAAAGATCAGGCAAAAAGCAAGAAAGAACAGGTTGCACACATGTTCGATGCGATTGCACCAAAATATGATTTTCTGAACCAACTTTTATCTTTAGGGATTCATAAGGCCTGGCGCAAGAAGGCGATCAAGCTGCTTCAATCACAACGACCCGGGTTAATATTGGATATTGCCACGGGCACAGCTGATTTTGCAATAGAAGCCATGCGATTAACCCCTCAAAAAGTAACTGGAGTGGATATTTCGGAAGGGATGTTAAAATTAGGCAAAGAAAAAATAAACAAACTCGGCTTACAACACAAAATAGAATTGGCTCTTGCCGATTCTGAAAATCTTCCTTTTGCCGAAAATAGTTTTGATGCCATCACGGTTGGTTTTGGTGTTAGAAATTTTGAACACCTTGAAAAAGGAATCAGTGACATGTACCGGGTATTAAAACCAGGCGGTACCATGGTTATATTGGAATTTTCAAAACCCCGTATATTTCCTGTTAAACAATTATATACAATCTATTTCAAATACATTACTCCTTTTATTGGTAAAGTATTTTCCAAAAATAATTCCGCCTATCGTTATCTGCCCGAATCAGTAAATGCGTTTCCGGATGGAAATAATTTTTTGGATATATTAAAAAAAATCGGACTGAAAGAATCGAAAGCGATTTCTTTATCTTTCGGCATTGCTTCCATCTATATTTCAAAAAAATAATAATAATTGTGCCGCAAAAACGTTATCAGCACACGATTAACTTGAAGACATTTTATAAATATCACATCACCCTGCTTTTGCTCATCAACTCAAATGTTGCTATGGCCCAAGATCCTAATGAAAGAGGGAACCTGACCAATTACTATTATCAACGCTTGCATTTTGGATTTGCCATCGGAATTAACCGTGCTAATTTTATAATCACACCTGCCGAACATTTTGAACGTTTCGATTCATTAAAATCAGTCACATCAGCACCTAAACCAGGCTTTAACCTGGGAATCGTTTCCGAATTGATGTTACACAAATATCTTACGTTACGTTTTCTGCCTACACTGGCCTTTTCCGAGCGTATATTGGACTACTATTTTATAAGTCCCACAACCGATATTTCCAAGATCAAATCCATTGAGTCCACCTTCATTAATTTTCCTCTTGATTTAAAACTTCGTTCCAAACGTGTACATAACTTTGGTGCTTATATTCTTGCCGGTGGTGGTTATACCATCGACCTTGCTTCCAAAAGAAAGGTAAGCAACGAAGGGTTGTCACTCAATGACCAGATCGTAAAATTAAAACGGGATGATCTTTTCTATGAAGGTGGTGTAGGTGCCGAATTTTATTTACAATACTTTAAATTTGCGATCGAAGCAAAAGTTTCTATGGGAACCATCAATTTACTTAGTAAGGATAACACCATCTTCTCCAATGCCATTGATAAATTAAAATCAAAAGTTCTTTTAATATCCCTTACCTTTGAAGGATAAAATTCAATCAGCAAATTTTATTTATAAATTGCATCACAACTAGATGCCTTTAAGGTCACATGAAACACGAACTTAACCTTGTTGTATCTCCAACAGATGCTGCGGATGAAAGCATATTAAAATCCATTGCAGCAAAGCATTTGTCCATTACCCTTTCCTCCATTTCTTTCTTAAAAATTCTTAAACGATCGATCGATGCCCGTTCCAGGAACATCAGGATCAATTTACGCATAGATGTTTATACAGAAGGGATGCTACCTTCTGAGATGAATTATAAGATCAGTTATCCGGATGTAACACAAGCAAAACCTGTCATTGTTGTAGGAGCTGGCCCTGCAGGATTATTTGGCGCACTTCAGTTAATTGAAAACGGATTAAAGCCAATTATCCTTGAAAGGGGTAAAGATGTAAAAAACCGTAGACGTGATCTGGCTGCTATTAATAAAGAACACATTGTAAACACGCATTCTAATTATTGCTTTGGCGAAGGTGGTGCCGGTACTTATAGTGACGGTAAACTTTATACACGTTCAACAAAAAGAGGTGATATTACCAAAGTACTGGAAACCTTTGTTGCACACGGTGCCGAGGAAACCATTTTAATTGAGGCGCATCCGCACATCGGTACCAACAAACTCCCGAAAATAATTGAAGCGATGCGTCAAACAATCATTGATTGCGGAGGACAGGTTCATTTTCAAACCCATGTTTCGGATATCATTATTACAGAGAATAAGATCAGAGGTGTTCTTTGTACACAGCTTGAAAAGGGTTCAGAAAAAGAATATTATGCAGATAGTGTACTGCTTGCCACAGGTCATAGTGCAAGAGATATTTTTGAGCTTCTTTATAAAAAAAATATTCTGTTGGAAGGAAAGACATTTGCAATGGGTGTTCGTGTAGAACATCCTCAGGCATTGATTGATAGTTTGCAGTACCATTGTAGCATTCAGGAAGTACAGAAGCAGCGCGACTATTTACCAGCAGCTTCCTATAGCCTTGTACATCAGGCATTGGGACGGGGGGTCTATTCCTTTTGTATGTGTCCTGGTGGTATTATTGCCCCATGTGCCACTGCACCCGGTGAAATTGTCACCAATGGTTGGTCGCCTTCCAAACGAAATAATCCATTTGCGAATTCGGGAATTGTTGTTACCATTGAACCGGAAGATTATAAAAAATACAATACACACGGGCCTTTAGCAGGTTTACATTATCAAAGGGCACTGGAACAAATAGCCTGGAATGCCGGAGGAAAAACACAAACC
>CAZMRM010000180.1:0-7836 GCA_964568515.1 uncultured Chitinophaga sp.
ACTCTATCTAAGATAAGCTCTTTGTTAGTAACAAATCTTTATCAGAAAGTTTAATTTTTGAGGGAATGCCTTTTATACGTAAAGATATTAAGAAAGATATACAAGTAAGAAATATTTCCCATAGCTGATTTTTTATTTCGGGAAGAATAAACCGCTGATTTTAAAGGCCTAATCAAACTGTTTTGAATTTTAGCGCAATAAATCCTAATTAATTGTATTTTAGTTACCGAATTTTTCATCCGTTAAAAAATTACAATTCTTCAATGAAAAACCAGCAGCTGTACTATTTCAATAATATTACCCATTGCAACATGTGTAATGATAAAACCGGTGCACATAAAATTCTGGGAAAAAGACTTAATCAATCTCAGGGTAAAAATCCAAAAAACAAGACAGGAATTACCACTACAATTGCCAAATGTTTAACATGTGGCTTGATTTACTCAAATCCTCAGCCAATACCGTTTAATATACAGGATCACTACGGAAAACCTCCTGAAGATTATTGGAAACCGGTATATTTTATCTCAGATGAAAACTATTTTAAGAACGAAATCACAACACTTAAAACACTCATTGATTTTAAACCAGGTATGAAGTCACTGGATATTGGTGCAGGCTTGGGAAAAGCAATGATTTCACTTTCAAATGCAGGTTTTGATACATTTGGTTTTGAACCATCGGAATCCTTTTACGAAAGAGCTATTTCAAAAATGGGCATTTCTTCTTCTAAATTAAAATTGGGCAGGATTGAAGACATGCAATACCCCGAAAATGAATTTGATTTTATTTCGTTTGGAGCAGTACTCGAACATTTATATGATCCTTCTGTCTCTATCTTGAAGTCCCTTCATTGGCTCAAACCAGGAGGAATCATTCATATTGAAGTCCCTTCTTCCGACTGGCTTATTAATAAAATTGTTAACTTTTACTATCGACTCAGGGGATCTGATTATGTGGCCAATCTTTCTCCTATGCACGATCCTTATCACCTGTATGAGTTTAATCTTAAATCCTTTAAGAAGCATGCTCAAAAAAATGGTTACGAACTTGCCTTTCATGAATACTACGTATGCCAGACCTATTTACCGAAAATTACCGACCTCCTATTAAAACCATATATGAAAGCCACCAATACTGGCATGCAATTAACAGTATGGTTAAGAAAAAAGTGAACAGATTATGATTGATTTAAAAAAAATATGTCTGCAGGTTTGCGATCTGACAAAAGAAACCGGGAACTTTATTAAAACAGAAGCCGTTAAATTTAAATCCGAGAAAATTGAAACGAAGGGTAAAAATGATTTTGTTTCCTATGTCGACAAATCTTCTGAAAAATTACTGATAAACGGACTTTCAAAATTACTTCCGGAAGCCGGTTTTATAGCGGAGGAAGGAACATCTACCAAACAGGGAGAAATATATAACTGGATCATCGACCCGTTGGATGGTACTACAAATTTTATACATGGTTTGCCATGTTTTGCAATCAGTATTGCTTTGATGCGGGACCAAGTCATTGTATTGGGTGTGGTGTATGAAATCAACCTGGATGAATGTTTTTATGCCTGGGAACATGGTCCTGCTCATCTGAATCAAAAGAAAATAGAGGTGTCACAAGTAAAAACACTTGACAGTTCATTATTGGCAACAGGCTTTCCCTACTATGATTACGGGCGAATGAAAGAATACCTCGAATTGTTCAGTTACTTCATGAAAAATACGCATGGATTAAGAAGACTCGGATCTGCTGCTACTGATCTTGCTTATGTTGCCTGTGGCAGATTTGAAGGTTTTTATGAATACGGTTTACAACCATGGGATGTAGCTGCAGGAGCATTTATTGTACAACAGGCAGGGGGAAAAATAACTGACTTTAAAGGAGGAAATAATTTTGTTTTTGGAAAAGAATTGGTGGCGGATAACGGACACATTTCCAATGAATTTCTGAAAGCTGTTCAAACCTATTTTGATAAAAATAATACACATGAGCAATAAAAAAAGCATATGGGAACTCATAAAGATCTACTTTCCGGACGTTTGGCAGTATGTAATTATTTTAATTATTATGATACTGGCAGCAATCTTTATTTTGTGATACCAGTTATCCTCTTACTAAAAACTTAGCCACCCTTTCCAGTTCCTTATCATATTTTTTTGCTGCTGTGGTTCCTGCATCCTTTAATGCCTGTAAGTTTTTTTCTGAAGCGTCATCCATTTCAATAGAGGCTTCTCCGATGTCCGGATTAATGCGAAAATAATTATCGCTACAACCAATAGCATCAAAAATATGCTTCATTTGGAAATCTACTGTTTCAGATGCACCACTCAGCATAATATCCAAAACCGGCTTCACCCATCCCATCTTTCCCCAACCTTTTGCTTTATCATAACTGTAGCTTTCTTTTTTGGAGCCGGTACCTATTGATAACATCAACAAATTCATCTGTCCCCGATGTTTGGATGGTATGAATTTTTCCCTGGCTTCTGCATAGGCACACAAAGCAGGATTGCTTGCAAATACGCCTCCATCTACTACCGGATAAGTGATCCCTGAAAGAGAAGTTACACCGGCAGGTTCAAAATAAGTTGGAGCAGCTGATGTTCCTCTTGCTACATCATACAAATAATAATCATATGCTTTATTTTTTTTTGCATCATGCTGTGTAAAAAAATGTGTAGAACGTGTATGAATATTATACGATGTAATGAGACACGGTTTAAGCAGCCGACTCAGTTTTGTATCCTTAAAATATTTTTTAAGCAAAGTTTCTATAGCAATTACAGGATATTTTTCCTGGCGAAGACCATCCACACGTATCGTGCTCTCTTTAAAAATACCTCCACCATTCTCCAAATAAAGATTAACAGCATCACTGGCCGTAAAAAGAGGACGGGATTTATTTGATTTATCCGGATAAAGATAGAGGCATGTTAAAATCCCTCCTGTACTGGTACCGGCAATCATATCAAAATAATCAGCAATGCGTGTTTCAGAATTTCCTGATAAACGTTGTAATTTTTCTTCCAGTGCTACCAGGATCTGTCCGGGTAATATACCACGTATACCGCCACCATCTATGGATAAAATACGGAAAGGGTCATTCATGACAGTTTTTTTTCGTTTACGGTAAATCTCAGCAGAGGTTCTCTGCTACTTGTTAAAAATACGTTCCCGGCAATAACCGGGAACACCTTCAGTTGTCAATACATCATCCAGTATGGTATTTCATTTATTTTCCATAAAATTTATTTTTCGGAATGATCGATCCTTACTATAAACTTTATTTTTCGGAAAGAGTGTTCTTATACGAAATCAGGAATAATCCAATAAATGTAATCAGTCCATTTACAATCAGCATTTCAAATCCAAATAAATATCCACCCAGCAGTGTTGCGGAGTTGGCATTCAAAAAAATGCACAATACCGGGGATACAATACAAACCAGCGGAACAAATTTATCCTTTACAGGTCTCTGTGTAAACAAACCAAAGGAATAAAGGCCCAGTAAAGGCCCATAAGTATATCCGGCCCATGTAAACAAATTATTGATGACGGCATCATTATTCACGAGTTTGAAGATGACGATCACAAGTAATAAAATTCCGGCGAACGAAAAATGAACCAGGTAACGGATCTTCTTTTTTTCTTCTTCCGTTTTCAGGGTATTTTCTTTTAACCCTAAAAAATCGATGCAAAATACACTTGTTAATGCAGTAAGTGCCCCATCAGCACTGGGATACGCTGCTGATATCAATCCAATGATAAAAAAAACGCCGGATACGGTTCCAAAATGGTGTAATGCAATGGTGGGAAAAACAGTATCCGAAATAATTTTTTCGTTCGTATCAGTAATCAAAGGAACACTTGTTTCCTGCACATAAATATAAAGTAACGCACCCAGCACCAAAAACAAAATATTTACAATCAACATAACTGTGCTGAAGGTAAGTACATTTTTTTGTGCCTCCCCCAGTGTTTTACAGCTGATGTTTTTTTGCATCATTTCCTGATCAAGCCCCGTCATGGCAATAGCAATGAACATCCCTCCAAAAAATTGTTTGGAGAAGAACGTTTTTAATTTCCAGTCATCCGTAAAAAAAATTTTACCGTAACCGCTGTTAGAAACTTTATCAAACACATCGCTAAAACCCAGGTGTAATTCTTTAGTTACAAAATAGATGGAAAGCACAACCGATAGCAGCATAAAGGTAGTTTGAAGGGTATCCGTATATACAATGGTTTTCACTCCACCCTGATATGTATACAATAAAATAAGACCAATAAAAACAGCAACCGTAACAAAAAATGGAATGTGCATTTCATCAAACACAAATGTTTGCAGTACATTCACAACAATATACAGTCGGAAAGCTGCACCAACCGTACGTGATAAAATAAAAAAGAAAGCACCGGTCCGGTATGCATAATTACCAAACCGTTGCTGCAAATAGGTATAAATGGAAGTCAGGTGAAGTCGATAATATAACGGTAAAAGTACATATGCAATTACCAGATAGCCGATCAGATAGCCCAGCACCACCTGAAGGTATCCAAATTGAGAAACTCCTACAGCTCCCGGAACAGAAATAAAAGTAACTCCGGATAAAGATGCGCCAATCATGCCATAGGCAACAAGATACCATTTGGAAGAGCGGTTGCCTACATAATAACTTTCATTGGTTGCACCACGTGAGGTATACCAGGTAACGGCAAACAATAAAACGGAATAGGCGATGACGCAGGTTAGAATAATTGCTGGTGACATGGTTTTATTTATTAAAGCATATTTTGCATGTATAACAAAGAAAAACATTTAAACTAAAATGGCGACAGGAATGCCGGGTGTATATTAACAAAGTTTTTCACAAGGAAAAGAAATAAAAAGGGATATAACAATTTTTATTTGCGGTCTTTATTTTGTTTTTTTACAACAAAAACAGTGTGTGTTGCATACACGCCCTCGGTTTTGGGATAATCCTTTCGAATTACCTGGATGCATTCAAATCCTTCATTTTTTAAGCAGTTTGTTAAATAATTTTCATCATGATAATATACATACAGGGTATGTTCTCCATCGCTGCTTATTTCATAACCGGATTCTTTATACTCATCTTCAATAACACTGAAGTAAATGATCCCGCCAGGATATAAAAGAGGATGAATGTTCTTTATCAATTGAAAACAATCTTCTTTTGACAGGTAAGGCATTACGAAACCACAAAGGACCGCATCAAAGTGAAGAGATATTTGGGCTATCCTTCTGCAATCCATAACTTCAAAATGTGCGGATGGATTGCAGGTTGAATAAATTAAATTCAACTCAACTGCCAGGTTCATCATTTTACCAGGCGCTTCTGTTTTTGCAAACCAAATTCCAGGATGCGATCTATAAAATCATAAGGCTTGTATCCATTGATGGCACTCTGATGAAAAATACAGGTGGCCGGTGTCATTCCCGGTAAGGAGTTTACTTCAATAAAAATGACCTCTACCCTGTTTGCATCATATATTCTGACAAAGGCATCAATACGGGTATATCCGTTAATATTTAACACTTTGGCTGCTGCTCCCAATGTTTGTTTTACCTTCTCGGAAATCTGTTGACGTTCTTCAGCATTTACAGCATAACGTGCAGGCGTTATGTTCTGTCCTTGTCCGGCCAGAAATTTTTCTTCCAGTGACAACACTTCTCCTTCACTCAATGCTTCAGACGCTTCAAACACCTCGTAGGTAATGTCCCCGTTGGCTTCATATTTTGTAAGCATTCCTCCTGTTATTTCCAGGAAATGTTTGGCATCTCTTTTCGAAATCAGTTCTTCTACAAGTATAACAGGTTTTTGAGGAAATTCCTCTTTATCTTTTATGTGTAGCAATTCGGCAGCCATGCTATCCAGTGTTTCCTGTTTTCTGAAAATAAGTTTAGCGAATGCTTCGAACTCTTCTTTGGATTTTATCTTTTTTACAGCCGAAGAACACCCATCATCCACCGGCTTTGCGATAAAAGGATAATGAATATTTTCTTTTAACTTTTCAAGAACTGCTTCTTTATTTGTGTTCCAATCCTGCTCGGAAATAAGCAGATGATCAGCTATTAAAAAGCCGTGTTTTTTCAGGATTTCATTTGTACGGTATTTATCAATAGTGATTCTGGAGCTTTCTATTCCTGATCCATTATAAGGTAATCCTATTTTTTCAAGATTTTCCTGTACCGCACCATCTTCGCCCGGACGACCATGCAACGCTATGAATACAACATCTGCGATCAATCCAAGTTCATCGTAAGTAATCTGCTTTGGCCTGGCAAGACTATCAGCTTTCGAATACTTGGAAGTAATGGAAGCACCGTCTTTAATGATCTGCTGAATGACTTCATGAATTTGATAATGGTTGATTTTATCCTTAATGTCATCGGCATTGTCCTTTAAAAGAATGTTAATGGGAATCTGATACAATAAATGTTCACCGGCATTACCCGTCAGAAAAACCGGAATGGGTTCGTATTTTACGGACGATGCCAGCTTTTCATAAATATTCCGCCCACTTTCAACAGAAATATGACGTTCAGAAGAATACCCTCCAAGAATCACAGCAACCTTTATTTTATCGGTAGCAGCATTTTTATCTTTAGCTATTGCTTCATCCAGCTTTTTTAACAATGCAGACAGGTCTTCTTTATTTCTCATGGATAATAACCGCTGAGCAAGCGAAGTGCGGATAATGCACGTAAGGAATTGTGAAGGATTCAATCCAATTTCTGCTGCCTGATGAAAGAAAAACGAAGAAGGCATCATTCCAGAAGTTGTATTGGGATCGTTTAAAAATATTTTTCCTTCTTTAGAAATAAAACCGTCAATACGTGCATATACGTCAAAATTAAGCGCAGTGAACAAGCGTTCGCACTCGCTTCGAATGGCCTGTATCTGTGTAGAAGGCAAATCAATTGGTGTAATTTTTCTGCTCAATCCGGGAAGGTATTTGGAGCGGTAATCGAATAATTCCTTCCCTTTCCTGATTTCTGTTGGTGGCAAGGCTATGACCTTGGTTGTTCCATTTGCAGCATCCGGATTTTGAAGAACGATGCAGGAAAATTCTTTTCCTTCAATAAACCCTTCTACCAATACTCTGTTTTCTCCATCCAGTGATTCCAACACAAGTCCGGTATCTCCTTTCAAATGTTCATTCAAAAAATCGACAAGATCGGAAGGATGATGTATAATCGTATCCTTTACTTTGACCGGCATTCCGATCCCTTCACGAATATCACTCAGGGTCCTGACAAATTCATTTTTTTCAGTATCGCTTTTTTTTGTCCATTGAGGTGCATCTATCCATTTTGTAAACAATGCTTTTTCGATGGCTTCCATGAATTGAAATTCATCTTCTTTATATAAAATACTGATTCCAATGGATGATCCCTGATTTGCAGGCTTTATTACCAAAGGAAAACCAATTCCATCTTTAGCTTTTTCGTAAGCTTTTTTACAGTTACCACTTATGTATTCTTCACGATCGATAGTAAAAAATTTAGGGCTGTTAAACCCGGCATTCACCATTAGTTTTTTCTGAACACTTTTATCAATACCAATTGCAGAAGGTAAAATACCCGATCCTGAATAAGGGATATTCAGATATTCTAATAATCCCTGAAGTTTTCCGTCTTCTCCATAAGGGCCATGCAAACACAAAAATGCAAAATCCATTATTTTCTTCAGGTCACCCGCTTCTGTTTTTTTACCAATGGAATTGATCATTGCCAATTGCCGGCTTTGATCAACGTCTCCGATTTGTTCGGCATAAATCTGAAAAGGCTGTTGTTTATCCGGTATAAATGC
>CAZMRM010000181.1:0-5745 GCA_964568515.1 uncultured Chitinophaga sp.
TAAGTAAAAACTGGTTAAAAGGAATGATGAATCATTTTACACCGGAAACAGATATTGTGATCGGATATGGTGCATATGAAAAACAAAAAGGTTTTTTAAATAAAATGATTCGCTTTGATACATTTATGATTGCACAGCAATTTCTTTCTTTTGCTTTAGCACATAAAACATATATGGGTACAGGAAGAAATCTAGCCTACAAAAAATCATTGTTTTTTAAATTAAAAGGTTTTGCTTCCCATTATCATATCGAATCAGGAGATGATGATCTGTTTGTGAATGAAGCTGTAAACAAGTACAATAGTAAAGTGCAGATTGATACGGAGGAACATACAATTTCAAAAGTAAAAACATCCTTACAAGAATGGATGGCCCAAAAACGCAGACACATCAGTACTTTTGGGAATTATAGTTCCGGCAGTAAAACACAGTTGTTAACTTTGACAGGCAGTCAGTATTTGTTCTTCTTAACATTTATTGCTCTTTTAATTTTGAATGTTGGAGTATTTTTAATAATATTCTTATTTATTTTACGATTGTTGATCCAAATTATTATCTTTAAAAAATCAATGGCAGAGTTGGGTGAAAGAGATCTATTGTTATTGTCGCCAGTAATAGAGTTGATTTTATTATTCATGTACCCGTTAATCACAGTATCAAATGCATTTTTGAAAAAAAATAAATGGAAATAATGGATGAATTACAACCTACCTCAAACCTGTCAGAGAAAGCAGTACACGATTACAGTTTAATTCGTGCAGCGTTGGATCATGGTGATCAGAAAGCGTATGCCGAGTTAATGGGTCGTTACCGGGATTCTGTTTACTTTATGTTGTTAAAAATGGTTAACAATAAAGATGATGCGGAAGATCTTACCATTGAAGCTTTTGGTAAAGCATTTAAAAGATTGGTACAATATACACCCAGTTATGCTTTTAGTACCTGGTTGTTTAAAATTGCTTCCAATAATTGTATTGACTTTATCCGGAGAAAAAAGATGGTTACTTTCTCCATTGATCGAACCTTTGAAAATGATGAAGGTGGTGAAATGCGGATGGACATCAAAGCGGAAGGATTAAATCCCGAAGAAAAAATAATAAAAAAGCAGAAGATCAAACACATGCGTGAAATTGTGGAAACACTGAAGCCACGGTATCGTGTACTGGTTGAAATGCGATACTTTGATGAGTTGTCTTATGAGGAAATTGCTGAAAAATTAGAATTACCTCTTGGAACTGTAAAGGCACAACTGTTTCGCGCACGTGAGTTCTTAGCCAACATCCTTAAAAATTCCGATACTAAAATCTAATTTCATATTCAGTTAAAATAAAAGGATAACGCCTTTGCGTTATCCTTCATCCATTCCAATTGTTATCCATCATTTTTAAATATTTTCCTCATCTTACACCGCTCCAGCAACAACAGTTTGCCCGGCTTCAGGAGTTATATGAACATTGGAACGCACAGATCAATGTTATATCCAGAAAGGATATTGATCTCTTGTATGAGCGGCATGTATTACATTCCTTAGGCATCGCCAAAGTCATGCAATTTAAACCCCGTACCCGGATAATGGATGTAGGATGTGGAGGTGGTTTCCCTGGTATCCCTCTCGCTATTTTGTTTCCAGAAGTTTCTTTTTATCTGATTGATTCCATTGGAAAAAAAATTAAAGTGGTGAATGAAGTGGCCACAGCACTGAAGCTAAAAAATATAAAAGCAGAACACAAAAGAGCAGAAGAAGTAAAAGAAAAATTTGAATTTATTGTGAGTCGTGCCGTTACCGAGTTCCCGGTATTTTATAAATGGGTGCAAAACAAAACCAGTAAAGAACAGTTCAATACCCTGCCAAATGGTATTCTGTATTTAAAGGGTGGTGACCTGACAGAAGAATTCAGGGATTTTAAAAAACGTGTCGTGTTTTATGAGTTGAAAGATTATTTTCAGGAAGGGTTTTTTGAAACAAAGAAAGTGGTGTACTTGCCGCTGGCCTGATCATGCTTTTTTAAACCCGGCAAGTTTCCATTTATTGATCGCTCTTTAATTTCATTTTTGCAATACAGCTTATCAAATAAAACGGTCAGGTTTTGGGGGAAAAGATCGGTTATTCTCCGATGGCGGTTGCCATATTCCTCAGCTCATTCATGGTTTTCCAATTGCGGGTTGTTGCCACAATTTTGAGCTTACTTTCCAAATGATTATTATCCAGTTTGGTTTTACCATAAGTGTTTGGTAAATGGAGATAAATGACCTTCTCTCTTATTGAAAATTCGTCAGCTCCCATATCCGTCTCTGCTAACTTTTCCAGGCCTTTTGGGTCGCATGTACCCTTGAAGAAAGTCACATACAATCTGCTGAGGTCTACCTTCTTATTTTTTAAGTAGGGATTGTTTTTCAGTATTTTGGGGAGTTCATCTGCCGATAAAACCACCACGGGCACATCAAATCCGAATGTTTCCCTGATTTTTTTCTCTATCTTTTTTTCAAGTGCTGACACATCGTTTCCCTTGTACTGAAAAACAATATTACCACTTTGAATATATGTTTTCGCATTTTTTACAGCGAGTGTATTAAACATTTCAAGTAACGCGGTCATCTTGATCATTTTTTGACCACTTACGTTAATTCCGCGTAACAAAACAATGTAGGTGTTCATAATCTAGGCAAATTCAGTTTGTAACCGGCTTAAACTTCTGTATAAACCATTTTCAGACTGTATCAGTTCTTCGTGTGTTCCGCTTTCCCTGACTTGTCCTTTCTCAATCACAATTATTTTATCGGCTTTGCGGATCGTCGATAAACGATGAGCAATAACAAAAGAGGTACGTCCAACCATCAGTTTATCCAGTGCCTGCTGCACAACACGTTCTGATTCCGAATCCAGAGAGCTGGTGGCTTCATCCAGGATCAGGATACTGGGATCTTTTAATACGGCTCTGGCAATAGCGATACGCTGACGCTGACCACCGGAAAGTTTAATTCCGCGTTCGCCTACTACTGTTTCGAATTTTTCAGGAAAACTTTCTATAAAGTCCAGTGCATTGGCCTTTCGCGCTGCTTCTGCAATCTCTGCAATCGTAGCATTTGGTTTTCCATAGGCAATATTTTCCTTGATCGTTCCTCCAAATAATAACACATCCTGAGGAACAATGGCCATATTGTTTCTAAGCTCGGTTAAGGGATAAGAAGAATTTGGTTGGCCGTCTATAAGGATGGTACCACTTTCCGGATCATAAAAACGAAGCAGCAAGCCAACCAATGTTGATTTTCCGGAACCGCTGGGACCCACCACGGCAATTGTTTCTCCCTTTTTCGCAGTAAGATTGACACTGTTCAGAACCTGTATCTCTTTGCGCGACGGATAGGTGAAACTTACCTGCTGAAATGTTACATTTCCTTCCAGGCGGCGAACAAGGGGTTTTTGTTCAACAATATCAATAGCTTCCGGATGTTCATCCAGAATTTCAAAAACACGTTCGAGGGAACCCACTGCTTTTTGGATCTGTGCATACATTTCAGCAATACCGCCAAAAGAAATTCCTACAAATCCGGAATACAGAATAAAGGAGATAAGGTCACCGATCAATAGTTGTCCTCTCGATGCCAGTGTAACGCCATACCAGATCACGGAAACAATGGAACCAAAAAGGCAGAAAATGATAAAAGAAGCAAATCCGCCCCTGTATTTGCCACCCAATATTCCATTTGCCACGATCTCTTCCGTACTACGCTGATAACGCTTGTTTTCAAAAAATTCATTTGCAAATGCTTTTACATTGGTGATGCCTTGTAATGTTTCTTCCAGTATGGTGTTGGATTCTGCTATTTTTTCCTGTGCTTTTCGGGATACTTTACGTATGAAACGGCCAAAAATCACAGCAGCTACTGCTACAACGGGTACAATGGATAACATTAACAGGGTTAATTTTGGGGAAAGTACCAATAACCATATAATACCTCCTACAATAAGGATGAATTGCCTTAAAAACTCAGCAATGGTTGTAGTTAAAGTATCCTGTATCTGCGAAATATCGGCCGACATGCGGCTGTTGAGATCGCCCACTCTTTTTTGGGCAAAAAATGTCATGGGCAATGTGATCATATGTGAGTACATGGCTTGTCTCAGTTTAGCCAGTGTATTCTCCGTATAATTAACAAACAGATAGATGCGGAAATACGAAAAAACGGATTGTAAGGAAAGTACAAGGATAAGGTAGAGCCCGATCTCGTTGATCTTTGAAAAATCATTTTTTTCTATTGTTTTTATTAACCCGCCCAACATCATCGGGAAAACGAGGGCAGTACCACCTGTTAATGCCAGGAATACCATACCCAGGTAGAGCTTCCATTTATGTGGACCTATGAATTTAAATAAGCGGGTTACTTGCTTTAAAGATTGTTTGTTAATTTTTGCTTTTGGAAGATCTTCTGTTCCTTTAAGTTTGCGAGCCATGTACCAGGTAAATAATTATCCGGCAAAGATATTATTTTGTTGAGTTAAATTTTCTCATCCTTCTATTTATTCACCATCCCTCAGCCACCGTTCGCCTAAAAAAAGGAAAGAAATGGTCTGAACCTGTCTTTTTACTTACTTTGGTCGTTGAAAATCCAATTTTTACGAATAAAAATTTGCAGAATTGAAAAAAGTTCTATCTTTGCAATCCGAATTCAAGAAAACAGAACTATTAATAGTTTGCTCCGGTAAACACAAATTATAAGAAAAATGTCGTTACGTACGTTCCAACCATCGGTAAAAAAGAGAAAAAACAAGCACGGTTTCCGTGAAAGAATGGCATCTGCAAATGGACGCAGGGTTTTGGCATCCCGTAGAGCTAAAGGAAGAAAAAAATTAACCGTATCTGACGAAAAAACACACAAATAACAAGAATGAACGTTATTCAAATAAAAAGGCCTTTCCGTTTTTTGGAAAGGCCTTTTTTTACGCCTACGCCAAGGCTTCGGCGTACGCAGTACGCTTGCGCCAAGGTTTTGGTTTAAGCGATACGCTTTACCAAAGCTTTGATTTAAGTGGTACGCTTGCTAAAGGTTTGGTTTAGGCAGTACGCTTTGTTAAAGTTTTGGTTTAAAGTGGTATACTTTGCTAGGGCTTTGATTGAAGTGGTTATACGTTTGTCAAGACTTTGAATTAAATGCTATACTTGCTGAGGTTTTGGTTTAAGTCTGCTTTCCAGGGCTGCTTACTATAACTCAGCTGTGTAACCAACAACCGGTATAGCTGTAACCGGAAAATGTTAACAAAAAAATCAGAGAAAACGCGATTTACGCAGTAATTTCGCAGGCTTTTTAAAACATACATTTATATACTATAAATCCCTGACATGCCAAAAAACAATTCCATTAAATCTGTACTTATTATCGGTAGCGGTCCTATTATAATCGGACAGGCCTGTGAATTTGATTATTCCGGATCCCAGGCTGCACGTTCGCTCAAGGAAGAAGGAATCAAAGTGACCCTTATTAATTCCAATCCGGCAACAATTATGACGGATAAGGTGACTGCTGAAAATGTTTATCTGTTACCACTGGAGGTAAAATCCATCATTAAAATACTGGAAGAAAATAAAGATATTGATGCCGTACTGCCTACCATGGGCGGACAAACAGCACTCAACCTCGCTATGAAATGCGATGAAATGGGTATCTGGAAAAAATATGGTGTGAAAATGATCGGTGTCGACATTGATGCCATTGAAGTAACGGAAGACCGTGATAAATTCCGGGAAC
>CAZMRM010000181.1:5755-7807 GCA_964568515.1 uncultured Chitinophaga sp.
CTTCTAAAATATGCCGTTCCTTTTTAGAAGGAAAAGAAATTGCACAGGAATTCGGTTTTCCATTGGTCATTCGTCCGTCCTTCACACTTGGTGGAAGCGGAGGAAGTGTTGTTTATCATAAAGAAGATTTTGACAAGCTGCTGGATCGCGGTTTGCATACTTCACCTATACATGAAGTATTGATTGATAAGGCGGTTTTGGGATGGAAGGAGTATGAACTGGAACTGTTGCGCGACAACAATGATAATGTGGCCATTATCTGTTCCATTGAAAATTTTGATCCTATGGGTGTACACACCGGCGATAGCATCACTGTGGCACCTGCTATGACCTTGTCGGATACTACTTTCCAGAAAATGCGTACCATGGCCATCAAAATGATGCGCAGCATCGGAAATTTTGCCGGTGGCTGTAATGTACAGTTTGCAGTTAACCCGGATGATACCGAAGAAATAATTGCCATCGAAATCAATCCGCGTGTTTCACGCTCTTCGGCACTTGCAAGCAAGGCAACAGGTTATCCTATTGCAAAAATCGCTTCCAAACTGGCCATCGGATACAACCTGGATGAATTACAAAACCAAATCACTAAATCCACATCTGCTTATTTTGAACCAACTCTGGATTATGTGATTGTGAAAATTCCACGCTGGAACTTCGACAAGTTCAAAGGTTCCAACCGTGAATTAGGATTTCAGATGAAATCAGTAGGAGAAGTAATGGGAATAGGGCGTTGCTTTCAGGAAGCATTGCAAAAAGCTTGTCAGTCACTGGAAATTAAACGAAATGGTTTGGGAGCCGACGGAAAAGAAAATACCAACCAGGATGAATTGATGAAAAGCCTGGAACGTCCCAGCTGGAACCGTTTGTTCCATATCTATGATGCATTGAAGCTGGGAATCTCCATTAAGACGATACAAAAACTGACACGCATTGATATCTGGTTCCTGAATCAAATCGAAGAATTAATTCTTCTTGAAAATGAAATTGCTAAATACAAACTGGATAAACTGCCACGTGATTTGTTTTATGAAGCCAAGCAAAAAGGCTATGCCGACCGTCAGATCGCACACATTTTAAATTGCCTGGAAAGTGAGGTGTATGCAAAGAGAAAAGAGTTGAACATCAATCGTGTATATAAGTTAGTGGATACCTGTGCTGCTGAGTTTGAAGCAAAGACCCCTTATTATTACAGCACATTTGAAGATGAAAATGAGTCCATTGCCTCCGGTAAGAAAAAAATTGTTGTATTAGGAAGCGGTCCAAACCGCATCGGGCAAGGAATAGAGTTTGATTATAGCTGTGTACATGGTGTATTGGCTGCCAAAGAAATGGGATATGAAACCATCATGATCAACTGTAATCCTGAAACGGTTTCGACCGATTTTAATGTAGCGGATAAACTTTACTTTGAACCGGTATTCTGGGAACACATTTATGATATCATTTTAAATGAAAAACCAGAAGGAGTAATTGTTCAGCTGGGGGGACAAACAGCTTTGAAGTTAGCAGAGAAACTGGAACGTTACGGAATTAAAATAATTGGTACGGATTTCAAATCACTCGATCTGGCTGAAGACAGGGGAAGTTTCTCCAACTTATTAAAAGAGCACAACATTCCTTATCCAAAATTTGGGGTGATCGAAGATGCTGAACAAGCGGTAGAATTGTCCAAAAGCTTGGGTTTCCCTTTGCTGGTACGTCCATCTTATGTATTGGGCGGACAAAGTATGAAAATTGTGATCAACGAAACCGAGCTGGAAGAACATGTGGTGAATCTTCTGAAAGATCATCCCGGTAATCAGGTATTGATTGATCATTTCCTGGAAGGTGCCATTGAAGCGGAATCAGATTCTATTTGTGATGGCACTGATAATTATATCATCGGTATCATGGAACACATTGAACCGGCAGGTATTCACTCCGGCGATTCTTATGCCGTGCTTCCACCATTTGACTTAAGTGAAAATGTGCTCAAACAAATTGAGCAACATACCAAAACAATCGCATTGGCATTAAACACTGTTGGCTTATTGAATATACAGTTTGCTA
>CAZMRM010000182.1:0-7792 GCA_964568515.1 uncultured Chitinophaga sp.
GGAATTGTTTTAAAACCTTTTGTAATCGGTATTGGATTAGATCAGAGCTATTTAAACTCTTTTGGATGTGTAGGTAAATTTTATGATGCTTCCAGCGAGTCCAATTTCAAAAACATATTGAATATTGTTATCTCCCAGGCTTTGAATAACACTACTGTTCAGGTAAACCTGAATGACCAGGTAGGAAGACCAAGTGAAACAGATGTGGACATGACCTTTTATGATGAGCAAACAGGAATCATTCGCTACAATTATATTCATACCATTAATAACAAAGGAGTTCCTGACACACTGGTATTAGATCCTATTGGAACTTATAAAATGGTAGTGCATACCATTCCTCCTGTCGAAAAATCAAAAATCGAATTAATTCCTGGAAAACACAACATAGTTGCTGTTGACGCTCCTCAGGGGTATCTGAATTTAAAAATGGGAGGCAGCGTGGATTTTTCCAAAAACATTTCCTGTATCCTCAGAAAAAATAATGAGATGCAGACCTTACATGTGCAACAGTTAAATACTACGGAAAAATACATCATTGGAAAATATGACCTGGAAATTTTGACCTTGCCACGGATAAAACTCGATAAAGTGGATATCGGGCAAAGTAAAACCACTTTTATTGAAATTCCTTTATCCGGAAGTGTGATCATATCTAAAGTCAGTGAAGGCCCGGGAAGTTTATATGTAGAACAAAATAATAAACAGGTATGGGTATGCAATTTAAACAGTAATCTTTTACAGGAAACAATCCTTTTACAGCCCGGTAAATACCGTATTGAATACAGACCCAAAAACGCAAAAGAAGCAATTTATACAGTGGAACGTTTCTTTAAAATTGAATCGGGTATTTCCACACCTGTTAAATTGTACTAAAATTATTTAAATAAACATTACATGAAAAAATATACATTCACTGAAAAAAAAGACACCCGTTCTGGTTTTGGAGCGGGTTTATCAGCATTGGGAAAAAGTAATCCAAATGTGGTAGCCTTGTGTGCGGATCTTACCGGTTCGTTAAAGATGGATGCTTTTGCAAAAGATCATCCAGACCGTTTTTTCCAGGTTGGAATTGCAGAAGCCAACATGATCGGAATTGCTGCAGGGTTAACCATCGGAGGAAAAATTCCTTATACCGGAACATTTGCTAATTTTTCTACAGGCAGAGTTTATGATCAGATCCGTCAATCTGTAGCCTACTCTGGAAAGAATGTAAAAATTTGCGCCTCCCATGCCGGTCTTACTTTAGGTGAAGACGGCGCTACTCATCAAATTTTAGAGGACCTGGGGCTTATGAAAATGCTGCCGGGGATGGTAGTGATCAATCCCTGTGATTACAACCAAACAAAAGCAGCAACCATTGCTATTGCAGATCATGATGGTCCGGTTTATCTTCGTTTTGGACGCCCGGTAGTACCTAATTTTACACCCGCTGACCAAAAATTTGAAATCGGAAAGGCACTTTTATTGAATGAAGGTACGGATGTCAGCATTTTTGCAACCGGGCACCTGGTGTGGAAAGCCATTGAAGCCGGCGAAGAACTGGCCGCACAGGGAATAAACGCGGAGATAATAAATATTCATACAATTAAACCATTGGATAATGCTGCTGTCATAGCCTCCGTAAAAAAGACCAAATGTATGGTTACCGCTGAAGAACATCAGCTGAATGGCGGACTTGCTGATAGCATTGCTCAACTTCTTGCTAAAGAATTACCGACGCCATTAGAAGCAGTTGCCGTAAATGATAGTTTTGGTGAAAGCGGAACACCCGACCAGTTGATGACCAAGTATGGATTGGATACGGTAAACATTGTGAATGCAGTGAAAAAAGTTATCAAAAGGAAACAGGATCTCACAAAAGCAACGTCTTATTCTGAATAATTATTCTTTTAATAATTTTTGAAAACCAAACTGGGCTTTGGCTGATAACGGTTTTTATAAACATTAAAGCATCATTGATAGAACGAATGGAGGATGAATTAAAAAAAGATGCCCCACCTGCTCCCGCCGATAAAGTAAGTGAGTATGATAAGGAGCTTTTAGAAAAATTCCGCCACGAGGATACACGCAACTATGCGTTTAATTTATTGGTACGTGAATACCAGAAACGCCTTTATTGGCACATCCGTAAAATACTCATTGATCATGATGACACAAATGATGTTCTTCAGAATGTATTTGTAAAAGTGTGGCGAAATCTGGAAGGATTCAAAGGAGAAGCCCAATTGTATACCTGGCTTTACCGGATAGCCACCAATGAATCCATTACCTTCTTAAATCAAAAGAAAAAACGGGCAGGAGTTCCATTAGACGAAGCATCCGCCTTTTTGGGCTCGAGTCTTCAAAGCGACAATTATTTTAAAGGAGATGAAATACAGGCCAAACTCCAAAAGGCCATTCTTACTTTACCAGACAAACAACGCATCGTATTTAATATGAAATATTTTGATAACATAAAATATGAGGAAATGAGTAAGATACTTGAAACATCCGTAGGAGCATTAAAAGCATCTTATCATCATGCAGTGAAAAAGATTGAGAGTTATTTAACAGGCCATTAAACCTTTTAAGCATTAGGCAATCCGAAGAAGTAAATTAGTAACACATGAATGCATTTAAAAATACAGAAGACGAAGATCCGTTTGATTTAAATTCTCCCCTATCCGCTGCCAATGGAAAAAATCCATTTAAAGTAGATGATTCCTATTTTAATGAATTTAATGCAAAACTGAATGATCAAATTCTTGAACTGGAAGAATTACAAAAGGAAGCTCCTGTTTTAGCATCCCTTTCAAAATATAATCCTTTTGATGTACCGACAGGTTATTTTGACGAGTTTCCTTCTGCCATTCAACAACTTATTACTACTCAAAAATCACGTATTTCTTTTAAAGAATGGCTATTTCAATTTGTTCGACCGAACTTTGTGTTTCCTGTTTCCATTACAATTATCCTGGCTTTTGTTGCGATTAATACGTTGCCTAAACAAACACATGATTCTAAAAACGAATTAACTTTAACTGCCAACCTTTCTATTGAAGAACAGTTGTATTCAATTGACGAGAGCATTCTTGTTGACATGCTCAATGATAAAATAGAAACTGAACCGGCTGAATCAACGGATGAAACCATAACCAATTATTTAATTGAAAACAACGTAGACGAAGCTACATTGAAAAATGATATTAATATTACTGATCATGAAAACCATTAAACGACTTTTAACCACACTGCTCCTCATCCTGTTTGTGGGCACAGGAACTCTTTTAGCTCAGGAAGAACCGGATTTTCAAGGTAAAAAGGAAAACATTGAAAGTATGAAAATCGCTTTTATTACTAAAAAACTTGAGCTTACACCTGAAGAAGCCCAGCAATTTTGGCCTGTTTATAACCAGTACAATGACAAAATGAAAGAGTTGCGTAAAAAACGAAGACTGGCTAGCCGTGAAGCACGGCAAAATTTTGATGCCTTAACAGATAAGGAACTCGAACAATTGGTGAACAATGATCTGATAAACCGTCAAAAGGATCTGGATCTTCAGAAAGAATACAATGAAAAATTCAAAGCAATATTACCCATCAGAAAGGTCGCAAAACTATATGCCGCGGAAGAACAATTTAAAGTTGTTTTAATAAATAAATTAAAAGAACGTCAAGGTAAAAAATAATATTCAGGACCGGGGATGAAACTGAATGATGGCTTGTCTTAAGTAATCCCTGTCGAGATGTGTATAAATTTCCGTAGTGGTGATGGATTCATGTCCAAGCATTTCCTGTACTGCTCTTAGATCTGCTCCTCCTTCTATTAAATGTGTTGCAAAGGAATGACGAAACGTATGGGGACTGATGTGTTTTTTCAACCCTGTTTTTTGTGCCAGGCTCTTAATAATGGTAAATACCATTACTCTTGTAAGTTTACTGCCTCTTCTATTTAAAAACACAAAATCTTCCTGGTCTTTCTTTACAGGAATATGGCACCTGACTTCTTCTTTATATATGGTGATGTTTTTAATGGCAATGCTTCCTATGGGAGCAAGTCTTTCTTTATCTCCTTTACCGATTACTTTTACAAATCCTTCATTTAAAAACAGGTTTGACAATTTGAGGTTGACCAATTCGCTTACCCGTAAACCACAACTGTATAAGGTTTCAAGCATTGCTTTGTTTCTTACTCCCTCCGGTGTACTTAAATCAATTCCATCAATAATGCGGTTTATATCTTCCAGGCTCAGTGTTTCGGGTAGTTTTCGTCCTAATCTGGGAGCCTCTAATAAAGCGGTAGGATCGGCACTTAAAACATTCTCCAGTAACAAATATTTATAGAACGCTTTTATTCCACTAATCACCCGTGCCTGGGAACGCGCTGTCATACCCAGTTCATTGATCCATTTCAAAAATTCCTGCAGCTGTTCCAGTTGAATTTCCTTAGGATCATATCCATATTTTTTGTAATCGAGGAACTGACAAAACTTCCCGACATCATGCAGATAAGCCTCAATGCTATTAGCAGAAAGCGATTTTTCAAGCGTTAAAAAAGACTTAAATCCTTGTGTATATACTTTCCAATTCATTTTTTGTCCGTCAATAGTGATATTTTGCTTCTAGTGTTTTAATTAACGCAGCTATCACTTGTATACAACATAAAGGTATAAACAAAATTCACTTATCTTTGCTGTAAACACATAACTGTAACAAAATACCTGTTTGTCTGATGAAACTTCTAATCATAAATGGCCCGAATCTCAACCTTTTGGGAAAACGCGAAACTGATATTTATGGAAAACAAACATTTTCAGACTATTTCAAGGTTCTTAAAAATAAGTACCCAAAGCTGGAACTGGAATATTATCAAAGCAATGTGGAAGGAGAACTTATCAATAAAATTCATGAAACCGGATTTTCTTATGATGGTATTATACTAAATGCCGGCGGATACACGCATACATCTGTTGCCCTGAGAGATGCCATTGCAGGAGTAAAAGCACCTACTATAGAGGTTCACATATCCAATGTATTTGCAAGGGAAGAGTTCAGACATACTTCATTGATAGCGCCTAAATGTAAAGGTTCTATTTCCGGCTTTGGAATGGACTCATACCGGTTAGCCATTGAAAGTTTTCTGTTGGAAGGATGACTTATGATTTAAAGCGTTCTCTAAAATCAATTTCTTTAAATGTTCTTTTTCCTCTGATGTAAAAGTCAAACACTATGCAATGCAAATAAACAGCAGTGATAGTATATTTTTTTATTTTCATTTGCAGTTCTTTTCTCTTTTTTATAGTGGAAGGCAAAACACTATAAAAACTTCTATGTGCCTTTAATACGGCTATAAAATGCCTGAACTGACCAGACAATAAAAATTTGAATGCCGCTACTCCGTCTAAAATCATTCTCAAACACATCTTGGAAAAAAGATATTCTGCAGGGTGATTTTTACATAACAGGATAAGATTATTTCTAAAGTTAAGGTATGTTTTTTTTGCGCTTGATTTATTTAGTGTACCTCCTCCAACATGATACACGGTTGAATGGGGGCTATACATAATTTTATAACCCAAATTTTTTAACCGCCAGCACAAGTCAATTTCTTCCATGTGCGCAAAAAAATCTTCGTCAAATCCGTTTATCTCCCGGTAACACGTTGACCGGATAAAAAGACAAGCCCCTGTTGCCCAAAAAATCTCCCGTACATCATCATACTGCCCGTGATCTTCCTCTGTTATTTCAAGAATACGTCCCCTGCAAAATGGATAACCGTATTTATCCATAAATCCTCCGGCAGCTCCCGCATACTCAAACATTTTTTTATCGTGATAAGCTCTTATTTTAGGCTGACAGGCTGCTATCAGCGGATCATCATTCATAAGCTGAATAATACTATCCATCCATCCGGGTGTTACCTGCACATCCGAATTCAACAACACATAATATTCTGCATTCACGTATTTCAGAGCATCATTATACCCTTTTGCAAATCCTCCGTTTGATTTGTTCTGAATGATTTCAATATTGGGAAAGTTGGATCGCACATACTGAACAGAATTGTCAGTTGATGCATTATCTGCTAAAATGATTTTTGAATAAAAAGTATTGCAGGCAACAACCGAAGGCAAAAAACTTTCAAGAAATTTTTTTCCGTTCCAATTCAGAATTACAACTGCAACTTTCATCATTTAGGATTGATATAATTATCATTTACACCACTTCCAAAGTTGTCATCCACTTTTTCATCGTCCAGATTACTTGATGCGTTGTTTCTTTTATAAAGTATCATTTGCCATCTGGTATTTATAATCTCTCCCCGTGCATCGGAATGAATCAGCATGTATTTATTTGATACAAGATCCCGATTATAAAAAACGAACCTTTTATTGGATTGCCTGTTACCCGGATTACTTAACAATAATGACCTGTTCACCAACGTATTGTATTGCCACATTTCATATGGATAAGCGCTAGGTTCAGAATTCACGACATTACGGGAATCCGGCGGACCATACTGCAAGTATACTCTTCCTCTATCGGTATCATAACCTCTTAAACCATAGGTACTGAATTCTTTGTTTACTTTTAGGACTTCCACATGATAATCGTTCCATGCAACCTGAGGTTCCAATGAATTACGGGTATACCAGAAATTATAAAAAAATTGTTGTAATAATTCCAGTTGAGGTTCCTTTAACAAATTTTCTTCGAACTGTATTTCCATAGAAGAAGAAATAGGTCTTAATGAGCGGATATAATCAGACAAGGTATCCGCGCTTTTATACATTGTTACAAAAGAATTACTCACGTTAACTTTCTGAATTTGTTCCTTTGATAAAGGTATTTCTTTTTGTTTACGCTGAAAAAAAGTGTGTTGCTCAGCCAGTAATTTATTTTCTCTATCTCTTATCTCTACTACCAGGTTGTAATTTCCGGTTGGTAAATTTTCAATATTAAATTCACCTAATAAGGGATTTACTTTTTCTGCCACCGGTTTTATAAAAGAAGCATAATCAGCTTTTTTTACCTTGTTTTCATAAGATTCGATGAAATAATTGATCACCATTTTCTGGTCATTCCCTAAAATGGCAGATGCATGGTATACTTCTGCGTAAAATTTGATTTTACTGCTATTTTCAGGATAAAAGTTAGAAACATAGGGAATAAGATCATAACCACTTTTTGTAAGCTCTATTGTTTTTGTTGATTTGCTGTAAGATTCAAGCAATTGAATATCCGAAATCGTCACTTTATCAATGGGAAGCTGAATCTGTATTTCTTCTTTTGTTATAAAAGGTTCCTGATCAGGGATATTTTTATCGCGTATCGTCACTTCAAGTGTATAATTACCATTTGCGAGTATAAAGCGCTGTTGATCAATAAAATTGGCCAAACGAATGGTATCTTCATTTTCGGGTCCATTCAAAATATATTTTCTGGCTGCTTTGATCTCTTTGTTTTGTAAAAAAAGAATTCCTATTTCTACAACTCCTTGATATTTATCATTTTTATTTTTATGAGTTTTTATGGTAGAACCAATAACAGAAAGATAGGTTTCTATGTAAGGTCCTTGTTCCGGAGTTTCAAAAACAGCATGAGAAAGATAGGCCGTTACTTGTGCATTACTTTTCTTGATCAGCATCGTCAGGAAGCATAAACATAAGATTATCAAGGACTTTTTCATTCTTCTTCTCATTTATTGCAAGTAGCTTTTTCCAAAGTTAAGGAATAAAATACTTTTTTTATTGATTTTGCTTTTTCAAAAGGAAAAAATGATACTTTTGTCCCCGGAGAAATGGCAGAG
>CAZMRM010000183.1:0-7768 GCA_964568515.1 uncultured Chitinophaga sp.
CGAAGAAAAAGAGGGTTGCGATTCCCAGGCCGAGGAGTTAATGCCTTGTCCGATATTGTATGCTGTTGACCATTTCTCTCCTACCTTTTGTGAATAAAAAATATCACAGGATCCTAGTCCCTTTCTTCCCGCACCATAGCCATCGACTGTTGCACAGGCTACAAAAAACAACAATTGTCCATCCGCCGATATACCAGGCGATCCCTCATTGCCAGGTGTATTTACACCATTAACCAAAACAGAAGGAGTCCAATTTCCGTTTACTTTTTTGCTGATCAAAAAATCTTCCTGTAAAGGTACCTTCTCCGTACGATTGTTACGGGTAAATAAAAAGGTTTGATCATCGGCAGTAACAGCCGGAAAATACTCATCAAATGTGGAATTAATGGCTTCACCTAAATTTTTGGGTTCAAAAGGAACAGGATTTTTCATGGCTTCCAATGCAAAGTTGCAATTTGCTAACTGACGTTCCGCATTTTCTTTTGAATCGGGATTCATGTGTGGTCTTTTCAGAAAACGTTCAAAATCAGTTTTTGCTTCATTGTACCTGCCTATACTTACTTCCAGCATAGCAAGGTTATAGAAGTTATTCGTATTAAAACCCGGATTGATGGTGATGGCTCTTTGATATTCCTCAATAGCAAGCTGGGTTTGTTTTTTTGTTTGATAAATTTCTGCAAGCAATAAGTGTGGTTCTATAAAATTCTGATCTTTTTCAATTGCCTTTACCAACTCTTCTTCTGCTTTGATATCATTACCTGCCTGAAACTGTTTCAATGCATTTTGGAAGCTGGCGATTGCTTTTTTATTGGTAGAAGTATATTCACCCGGAGGAAGCTGAGCCTTACAACAAGTAATAACAAAAAGGCAAATGCAGAAAAATAAGTTTTTCATAAACAACATTTTAATGAGTTAACATCTATTTTGAATCAAGGTATATTCATGTACTTATGCGTTTGAAGCGATACATTCCATTTGGGATGTGCCATCACATAATCCACAATCATCGGCATCATTTCTTTGGCTTTGCTCCATTCGGGTTGCAGAAACAGCTTACAATCCGCTTTTACCTGCGCTGCATTTTTTTCTGCCCATTCAAAATCACTTTTATTATAAACAATTATTTTCAATTCATTGGCCTTCAAAAAATTTTCAGGCAAAGGTGGTCCGGTTTTTTTGGGAGAAAGACATACCCAATCCCATTGACCGGTTAAAGCGTAAGCACCTGACGTTTCAATGAATGTCTGAATTCCATTTGTTTTGAGCTGTTCTGTAATATAGTTCATGTTATACATGCTGGGTTCTCCACCAGTTATTACAACAGCTTTACCAGGATATGTTTTTGCGTGTTCAATAATAACATCTGTTTTTGTTAGCGGGTGAATCGATGCATCCCAGCTTTCTTTTACATCGCACCAATGACAACCCACGTCACAACCACCTACTCTTATAAAATAAGCAGCTTTACCCGAATGATAACCTTCTCCCTGTATGGTATAAAACTCCTCCATCAATGGCAATTCCATGCCCAGGTCCAACAACGTTTCTTTACCTTTTGTCTCCAACTTTTCTTGTTTTTTTCGTCTGCTTAATTTATAACCTTTTCTTCTGTTCCTTTTAAAATTAATAATTGATACTCAAAAGGAGAAAATGTTTCTTTTAAATCACGAATTAATTTATCGCCGTACTTTAAATAGTAAGGAATAAAATTATCATAACGTTCCTGTAATGCATCCTGTGGAAACAACTTTTCCTTTAGCTTTTTCACCTGATTAATGCCCGTCTCCTGTTTTTGTTTCTCGGAACGCATAATTTTGCTTTCAATGTTTTTTATGGCATTGCTTGCTTTTTGGAACTCCGCTTCTGCTGCTGCTTTCAATGTGGAGTCAACAGCAGCGGCCTGAGAAGAAATTTCTGAAAATACAGCAGCTAGTTTTTCCTGCTGATCAGCAAGCGATAACCGGGAACTGGAATTTTTTGAAACCAATTCCTTAATAAGGGTTTCGGTATCTTTAAAAAGATGCTGAATGGTAAGATTTACCTTTAACAATTGAGTTTCCATCTTTTCATCCAACATCAAAGCAAAATTACGTGGTAAAAGAACCGGGAATAAAATATGATGGTGATCGAACATGGCCTTATATTCTAACCAATAAGCCAGTTCGCCAGGACCACCCACATATGCCAGGTTAGGCAACAGAAGCTGCTGATACAACGGACGTAAAACTACATTGGGGCTAAAACGCTCAGGGTGAGATTTTAGCTCTTCCAGCAATTCCTGTCTTGTAAAACGAATATCTGTGTTCAGTACTTTATACGTTTCATTTTTCTCCAAGTCAATCCGTTCCCTTATATGCTCCTTCATGTAAAAGAGATTAATGGGCCGCGGATTTACCTGCGCTTTTACATGTTGTTTTTCAAGCTCTGAAATGGTTTGATTAACCAGCTTATAATTGGTTTGGTGAAGCAGGTCATCCTCCACGATCGTTGAAAAAAGTGATTTTAAACGGGCATGATCTCCATCAATGATCAATAAATCATATTCCTTGAATAGCTCGTGTACGAGCCATCGCGTAGCATCGGCCAAATTTGTATGTTGCTGGTATGCTTTTGTAAAAAGTTCACGGAGTTGATTGGCATAGGCTGAATTTCCAAGAACGGGTTGGAGTTCCTCCAGTACATTTTTTAAAGTAGCTGTTTCCAGTCGTCCAACAGCCCCCGAAGCTTGCGGATTGTTCCATTTTATTGTTTTCCCAAAAAGGTGAATACTAGAGATCTCTTCAAAATCATGATCCTCTGTGGCCATCCAGTAAACCGGAATAAATTCATAAGAAGGATACTCTTTTTTTAAGGTCTGTGCGAGGTTTATTGTTGAAATAAGCTTGTAAATAAAATAAAGGGGACCTGTAAATAAACACAACTGGTGACCGGTACATACGGTAAAGGTATGCTCATTTTTCAATTGCGTTATGAGTGCTTGCACATCTGAAATCCCTGTTTTTTTATATTGCTCTGTCAATACATCCGCCAATAGTTCACGTTTTGATCCGGCTTTCTTTCTATCCTCAATGGCTTGTTTAAAAGATGTGATGTCAGGTTCGTAAGTATAAAAAGCTTGAAGATGTTTACTTTTATTGATATAATCAATAATCCATTTTGGAAATTGTCCGCTTTCGGAAAGCGATATATTTGTTTTTGTAAATGCCATAATTCACCCGTAAAGATAAGAATTTTTGCGGTTTAAATCTCTTTCCAAATACAGTGTACATAACAGAAATAACGTTATTTTTGCAAAAAACCAATTGTATGAATGAGTTGCATGTAAATCCGTGGAAAACATTAAAATCAGAAAAAGTTTATGATTCTCCATGGATAGGATTAACCAAGCATGATGTGTTGAACCCCAGCGGTAATCCTGGAACCTATTCGGTTGTTCATTTTAAAAATTTAGCGATTGGGATTTTACCGTTGGATAAAGATAATAATACCTGGATCGTAGGACAATATCGTTATCCCATTGATCAGTATTCCTGGGAAATTCCGGAAGGGGGCGGGAAACGCGATGTCTCTCCGCTTGATTCTGCTAAACGCGAATTACTGGAAGAAACCGGAATAAAAGCCGGAAAATGGACCAAAATACAGGAGATGTATCTTAGTAACTCGGCCAGTGATGAGTTTTGTATCTTGTACATTGCGCAAGAGCTGACTTTTGGAGATTCGGAGCCTGAAGAAGATGAACAGCTGGAAGTGAGAAAAATTCATTTTGATGAATTATATGATATGGTTAATGATGGTCGTATTACCGATAGTTTAACGGTAGCCATTGTTTTAAAGACGAAGCTAATGATGCTGGAAGGAAAAATTTAATGTATTTCCAGCATTAAAACTCAGGATAATTGATTTACGTATTAAAAAAACAATTCTTATGACAAAGATCAAATTTGGAACGGATGGCTGGCGCGCCATTATTGCTAAAGACTTTACAGTTACTAATGTAGCACGTGTAACACTTGCAACCGCAGAATGGGTAAAGAAAAATTTTGACCGTCCGAGTATCGTTATTGGCCATGATTGCCGGTTTGCCGGTGAGTTATTTGCTGAAACGGCTGCTAAAGTACTTGCGAATGCAGGTATTAAAGTGTTTTTAGCCAAAGATTTTGTTTCCACACCGATGGTTTCATTGGGAACTAAAAATAAAGATGCTTCTGCCGGTATTATTATCACTGCTTCTCACAATCCGCCATCTTATAATGGATATAAATTAAAAGGAAATTTTGGCGGACCATTATTGCCGGAAGATGTTCAAAAAATTGAAGATTTGATTCCGGACGCAAACACTGTTGATCTTGAAAGTCTGTATATAGAAGATTTTGTAAAAAAAGGATTGATTGAATACATTGATCTGGAAACCATGTATGTCGACCATGTAGAGAAAAATTTTGATATGGATGCCATTCGCAACAGCAACATGAATTTTGCTTATGATGCAATGTATGGTGCCGGTCAAAATGTGATGAGACGATTACTACCTGATATCACCTTTCTGCATTGCGATTATAATCCAGGATTTGATGGACAAGCGCCTGAACCCATTCATAAAAATTTACAGGAATTTTCTGCACTTATTTCGGAAAGCGGTGACCTTGACTGTGGTCTGGCAACAGACGGAGATGCAGACAGAATCGGATTGTATGATAACAAAGGCCAGTTCATCGACTCCCACCATATCATTTTATTACTCATCAACTATTTAGTAAAAGAGAAAAAATTTAAAGGAAAAATTGTTACTGCTTTTTCTGTTACTCCTCGTGTAAAAAAAATGTGTGAACATTACGGACTGGAATATCAGGTAGTAAAAATAGGGTTTAAGTATGTGGCAGGCATCATGATTTCCGAAGATGTATTATTGGGTGGTGAAGAAAGCGGTGGTATTGCTATTAAAGGTCATATTCCGGAAAGAGATGGTATATGGATGGGATTAACAATTTGGGAATATATGGTAAAATCCGGTAAAACATTGGATCAGCTGATTGATGAAGTATATCAGATTGTTGGAGAATTTAAATTTGAACGCAGTGATTTGCACTTAAAAGAAGAAGTTAAAACCTCCATCGTTGAAAAGTGTAAGAACAATTCTTATAAATCTTTTGGCCCCTATACAGTAGAGCGCATCGAAACAATTGATGGCTGGAAATATTTTTTTAATAACGGTGATTGGCTCATGATCCGGGCATCCGGCACAGAACCTGTACTAAGAAATTATGCAGAAGCCGCTACTACTGATAAAGCATTTGATATTTTAAAAGCGGCAGAAAAAGCACTTTTAGGATAATTACCTTCCTTACTATTTACATTCCTTCCCGGCTGGTACGTTCATTATTGATTTGAACGTAGCCGGGAAGTTGAGTTTACCCATTTTTCCACTTTATTGATAAACTCGGCTACTTGCTGAGGAGGCCATAAAGGCAATTGTTTCCCATCGCTTAACCTGCAATACATCGTCATCTGAAAAACAGCTCTTAACGTACTCATCCAGGGGATCAGTCGTTTTTCTGTCACAGAAAGTGTCAATACATCTTCATATCCCTTCAAGAATGCATTCATTATTTCCTGTGGTTTATTTTTATGGTCGTACCACATAAACACACCTATATCATAAATTAAAAAACCTTTACCAAAAAAATCAAAGTCAAAAAATGTAAATTCATTTTTTGCATTTATATGAAAATTCTCCGCTTGTAAATCTCCATGACAAATTCCATATTTTAATTCATTTTTTCCTGCCTCATTCAACTCATTCAAAAACAACTCTTGTAAACGCTTCAAAAAATCAAGTTGCAAAGGATATTGTCTTAAAACCGGATGTAATGTTCTTAAACTGTATTCAAATTGCGCGATAATATCATAATCCTGTGGTGTTGAATTCAAAATCAGATTTTCCGTCAATTTATGAATGCCTGCGCTTTGTTTGCCCAATAAAAAAGCTCGTTCCACTGATAGTTTTCTTACCTGCTCACCTTCTGCATAGGAAAATAAAACAGCATAACGCGGGCCCTCAGGCGCATGAAATAGCTGAATCAGACGGGATTGCTTATCTTCTATGGGAAATGAAACTGAAATGCCGTTTTCTTTTAAATGCCGGATGAGTGTCATTTCGCAGGTGATGTCCTCTATTTTTCTCCAGCCACATTTATATATACGAAAAATATATCGTTCATGCTCATTCGTTACCAGATAAGTATCATTAAACCCTCTCTTCAGAAAAGTAATGGTTGCATTCATTCCAAAGCCATATGCAGTCCTTATAAATTGTAACAATGCAGTAACGGAAAGAGAAGAGTATTCAACGGGAAATGGTTCCATACCTGCAAATGTATTGATTTTACAAAGAAAGATATTTAATAATTAACATCCTTGTTTTTTTGTTGATAACAATTCGTGTTAAAATCCTTCAACTCTTTTTTATCTGTTTTTTTAATGATAGATTTGGTTAAATCTTATATCCGAAGCTATGGTAAGAAATGTTCTGTCAATAATTATAGGTTTGATAAGTTGTTTTCTGATGATCTTTATTATTGAAATTGGCGGGCATGCACTTCATCCTATGCCAGTCGATATTAATAATCCCGAAGAATTCAGAGACTATATTCAGCACGAAGCTCCCAAAGCTTTTCATTTGCTTATTTTATCGGGGTATGCGCTTGGATCCTTTACTGGCGGTTTTGTTGCTGCCTACATTAGTCATGACAAAAAAATTCTACGTGGAGTAACCGTTGGAGGTATTTTAATGGGCTTAGGAATTTACAACCTGATGACCTTGCAACATCCAACATGGGTTATTGTTGTGGCCTTTTTCTGTTTTATTCCATTTGCTTATCTTGGTGGCAGATATGGAAAAATAATATCTACCAAAAAGCAGGTAAATTAAAAACAGGTATAAAAAAGCCTTCAGATTTTCTGAAGGCTTTTCCTTTTTTGTTAGACTTAAATCATCTTAAATCTTCAACAGATACACCCGGATGTGCTTTGGTATCGAAAGTAAAATCTGCATCGGGGATCGTTGTATTGGATGCAAACGATTTTATCGTATACGTTTGCGTACTTCCATCTTTCATTAAAATTTTAATGCTTGAAATTTGTTTTTTAGTTTTATCAATGGTTAATTTAACGGTATGAAACTTTTTCTTATCAGGGTTTGTTGGGAATAAACTGATTGTTTGATTAACAGCATCTTCTCCATCCAATTTATATTTGAAGCCTTTTTCATAGATGGTAAAAATATTTGTCGGAGTTATGGCATCCTCTGCACCGGTCTCTACATCCTTGACTTGCACTTCATTTGCATCTTTAATAAAATCCCAAACTGTTTTTCCGTCGGAATATATATCGTGTCCGGTTATTTCCAGTTTATATTTTGATCCTTTGATCTGGATTTTTCCGTTTTGAGTTTCTTTGTTTTTATCTTTTTTTTCTACAACGAAGGTAAAATCGGCTTTTACAGTAGTATAGGTTTTTGTTTTAGCACTCAGATCATCCAAAATAGTTTTGGCTTTGGGATCTGTTTGTGCATTTACTGTAACATAAGAGGTGGCTAAAAGTGCCATCATCACAAATCTTTTCATAGGTTCGTTCTTCTATTTTAATTGTTGTCGGTTTTGTTCAAAAACTGTTCCAAACTGCTCATATCCTTTATCAGCACTTCTCTTGCCTTAGAGCCTTCAAAAGGCCCGATAATACCAGCCGATTCCAGCTGATCCACAATTCTGCC
>CAZMRM010000184.1:0-7727 GCA_964568515.1 uncultured Chitinophaga sp.
TTTCGTATTGATGATACGTTTGTTTGCGAACATTACTGCAGGTCATATCATTGCCCTGGCTTTCTTCAGTCTGATCTTCATCTTTGGTGAAATGAATGCAGGCTTAGGATTGGGCGTATCTGTATTATCACTTGTGTTTACTGTATTTATGGGTGCCCTGGAACTGTTGGTAGCATTCTTACAAGCATATGTTTTCACTTTATTGTCGGCCATTTATTTTGGTGCAGCAGTGGATGAGGGACATGAGGTACACAATCACGTTGATGACTATTTACCGGACGCGCCAAAGCATCATTAATAAAAAACCCGTTTTGGCTGGGGGGCTTTACCGGCAGTCAGAACAATTAAAATTCCGGTAAGGCAAAAACAATTAACTAATCAACACATGTTATTATCAGTATTATTACAAGCAGCTCCAGTGAGTCTTACTTATGGTCTTGCTGCAATTGGTGCAGGTATCGCTGCATTAGCAGCAGGTATCGGTATTGGTCGTATTGGTGGAAGTGTATTGGAATCCATTGCCCGTCAACCAGAAGCGGTGAATGATATCCGCGCTTCAATGATCCTTGCTGCTGCACTTGTTGAAGGTGCTGCTTTCTTTGCGATGGTTATCGGACTATTGGTCGTTCTGATCATCAAGTAAGAAACAAAATTAAAGTTTGCCTGTAAGGTTGTTGCAGGCAAACTTTCTTCGTCAACCGAAGTTTTTAACATAGGTTGGCTTCGTC
This sequence comes from uncultured Chitinophaga sp., assembly GCA_964568515.1. GTDB lineage: Bacteria > Bacteroidota > Bacteroidia > 2-12-FULL-35-15 > 2-12-FULL-35-15 > 2-12-FULL-35-15. The sequence goes on from CAZMRM010000184.1 coordinate 729, forward strand.
AACCGAAGTTTTCAACATAGGTTGGCTTCGTCAACCAAAGTTTTTAACGCAGGTTGGCTTTGTCAATCAAAGTTTTCCCATCTTCGCTAAAGCTAAGATGGATGAAAAGCGCAGGTGGAGAGAGCAAAAGCAGAGAGTAAAATATGTAAAAACAAAAGCACTAACAAACAATAAATAATAACATGGAATTAGTAAAACCCTCAATAGGCCTGATTTTTTGGATGATCATTTCCTTTTCCATCATCCTTTTCTTATTAAAGAAATTTGCATGGAAACCCATTTTAGGAATGATCAAGGAGCGTGAAGATTCTATTGAAAATGCATTGGCAGCTGCTGAAAATGCAAAGCAGGAAATGAAAGCATTACAATCAAGCAATGAACGCATCCTGCATGAAGCAAAAGAAGAGCGTGAACAACTGCTAAAAGATGCACGTGAGATCAAAGAAAAGATAATTGCTGAAGCAAAAGATGCAGCAACGAAAGAAGGGGAGCGCTTGTTAAAAGCAGCACGCGAAAATATTCAAAATGAAAAACTGGCTGCAGTTACAGAACTCAAAAATCAGGTTGCCAGTTTATCCATTGATATTGCCGAAAAAATATTAAAGGCAGAATTGTCGTCCGATGAAAAACAAAAAACATTGGTAACAACACTCTTAAAGGATGTTCATCTGAATTAAGATTTTCAATTTGTTTCTTATTTATGTGAAGTTGATAGAAGGTTAAAGAAAAAGGATTAAAAAATGATTCCTTAAGATTAAGGAAAAATTAAAAAGGAAAAAAATGGAAGGTACAAGAGTAGCAGCACGATATGCAAAATCATTCATTGATTTAACAATGGAACAGGGGATTTTAGAACAAGCCTATGCGGATATGAAATTAATTGCAGAGGTAGCTGAACAAAATCCGGAACTGATATCACTTTTAAAAAGCCCGATTGTCAAAACCGAAAAAAAGCAGGTTATTTTAAAAGAAATATTCGGATCAAAAATAAATAAAGTAACAACTGCCTATCTGAATCTGATCACCAGCAGAAGAAGAGAAACCTATCTTCCCGAAGTAGCAGAAGAATTCATTAATCAGTACAACGAGAAAAAGAAAATTCTTACTGCCGTTATCATCACTGCAAATGGTATTGATGACAACATCCGTCAACGAGTAATAGACGTCGTTAAACAATCGGGAAATTCAGAAGTGATATTGAAAGAAAAAATTGATAAAGCATTGATAGGCGGATTCATTTTACGTGTTGGAGACAAACAGGTGGACACCAGTATTGCACGTAAACTGGATAACCTGAAACGCTCTTTCAAGGAAACCCCTTTTTCAAAATAATCAACAAACCAAATCAGCGTCCACCTTCTTAAATTACAGGGGACACAGAAACTAAACAATTAATAATTATAGAATACAATGGCAGAAGTTAAACCCGCAGAAGTATCTGCAATTTTAAGACAACAACTATCCGGATTTAAATCCGAGCAAGAACTGGAAGAAGTAGGTACTGTATTGCAAGTGGGTGACGGTATTGCCCGTATCTATGGTCTTTCAAGAGTTGAATCAGGAGAGTTGGTTGAATTTGCGAACGGACTAAAAGGAATTGTATTGAACCTGGAAGAAGATAATGTGGGTGTAGTAACACTTGGACCAACAAACGAAATCAAAGAAGGGGGTACCGTAAAACGTACAGGAAAAATTGCTTCGATCAATGTGGGTGAAGGAATGCTTGGCCGTGTGGTAAACTCCATGGGTGAACCCATTGATGGAAAAGGTCCGATCTCAGGAACATTGTATGAAATGCCATTGGAGCGTAAAGCACCGGGTGTTATTTTCCGTCAGCCGGTTACTGAACCTTTACAAACAGGTTTGAAAGCGGTGGATGCCATGATCCCCATTGGTCGTGGTCAGCGTGAGCTGATCATCGGTGACCGTCAGACCGGTAAAACAGCGGTTGCGATTGACACCATCATTAACCAGAAAGAATTTTATGAATCCGGTCAGCCTGTATTTTGTATTTATGTGGCCATAGGACAGAAGGGTTCGACAGTAGCAAACATACAACGTGTGCTGGAAGAAAAAGGTGCAATGGCCTATACGGTGATCGTTTGTGCAACAGCATCCGATCCTGCACCCATGCAATTTTATGCACCCTTTGCAGGAGCTGCAATCGGTGAATTTTTCCGTGACAGCGGTCGCCCGGCATTGATCGTATATGATGACCTTTCCAAACAAGCGGTAGCTTACCGTGAGGTATCCCTTTTATTACGCCGCCCTCCGGGACGTGAGGCATATCCTGGTGACGTATTCTATTTACACAGCCGTTTACTGGAACGTGCTGCAAAGATCAATTCAAATGATGCCATTGCCAAAGAAATGAATGACCTGCCGGATTCACTGAAAGGCATTGTAAAAGGTGGCGGATCTTTAACAGCATTACCCATTATTGAAACACAAGCGGGTGACGTTTCTGCTTATATCCCAACCAACGTTATTTCCATTACCGACGGACAGATTTTCCTGGAAGTAAATTTGTTCAACTCCGGTGTTCGCCCGGCAATCAACGTAGGGATCTCCGTATCCCGTGTAGGAGGTAATGCACAAATCAAATCCATGAAAAAAGTAGCAGGTACCTTAAAGCTGGATCAGGCACAATACCGCGAGTTAGAGGCCTTCTCCAAATTCGGTTCCGATCTGGATGCGTCAACAAAATCAGTATTGGATAAAGGCTCCCGTAACGTGGAGATCCTGAAACAGGGACAATATTCTCCTTTACGTGTTGAACAACAAATCGCAATTATTTACTGTGGAACCAAAGGATTATTACGTTCCGTACCTATAAATAAAGTAAAAGAATTTGAATCCGATTTCCTGGCCTTCCTTGAAGCAAAACATAAAAATGTATTGAATGATCTGAAAGCGGGAAAATTAACAGACGAAATAACAAATGTGTTGGAATCGGTTGCAAAAGACCTTTCCGGAAAATACTAATAACAAAGTAGATGAAACACGTGAACACTTCATGTTATACCTGTTTCAAATGAATATACAATGGCAAATTTAAAAGAGGTACGTAACCGGATAACATCTGTAAGCTCTACACAGCAAATTACCAGCGCCATGAAAATGGTAAGCGCTGCCAAGCTGAAAAGGGCACAGGATGCTGTTACTCAAATGCGCCCATATGCAAACAAGCTGAAAGAGATTCTTGAGAATCTGAGTTCCAGTCTGGATAGCGCAACAGGGATCTATTCGAAGCAGCGCGAAGTAAAAAAAGTGTTGATCGTTCCCATTACTTCCAACCGTGGATTGTGCGGAGGCTTCAATGCAAACATCATTAAAGCAACCGGACGTTTGATACGGGAAGAATATAGCGGGGCAGAGGTAAGCATTCTGCCCATCGGAAAAAAAGCAACAGAGTTCTTTAAAAAATCACGCTATGAAACAACTGATGCCGGCTTAACCAATCTGATTGAGATTTGGGATGGTTTATCATTTGCAAACAATGCAGTTATAGCAGAAAAGATCATGGAGCTGTTTGCAACAGGAACATACGATAAAGTAGAATTGGTATACAACCAATTTAAAAATGCTGCAGTGCAGGAAACCCTGGTAGAGCAATACCTTCCTGTAAAACCGCCTCAGGTAAAGGAAAAGAAACGTTCCATCGATTATATTTTTGAACCAGGTAAAGAATACATTGTAGAGGATCTGATCCCCCGCTCCTTAAAAACCCAATTGTTTAAAGCATTATTGGATTCCGTAGCATCAGAACACGGAGCACGGATGACTGCAATGCACAAAGCAACGGATAATGCCGGAGCATTGATCAAAGAATTGAAATTGTCTTACAACAAGGCCCGTCAGGCAGCCATTACAGGAGAAATTCTGGAGATTGTAGGTGGTGCGGAAGCATTGAAAGGGTAAGGATCTTTTTAGAACAGCATTAAAAAAACACCGGGGAAATTTCCCGGTGTTTTTTATTAACAGCCGGAAAGGGGCAGAAAGCTATAAGGACTCGGTGCTAAATAACTGTGCGCATGTGGGTCGGGTTGAAAGGTTCTGCCTAGTTGCGGATCATAGAGATCTTCCATTTTCATAAAACGCCATAATAATTCCGGATTTATTTTTGTCATTAATATGATTAAGATTCCCATTTTCGTAAAATGATAGAGTTGCTTCAACTGGTTCTCCATCCTTCATGAGATAATCAAATATATCCTTACCGCTCTTATACCATCTTTTACTGACCCCATCCCGCTTCCCGTTTTTCCATTGAAGATTCGATTTTAAAGCCATCCTTAAATGTTTCTATGGCCAGTAATCTTTCATTTTTTTCAATAAAATAGGAACTGTCCGCTTGTTACGGGTTCGTATCCGTCCGGTCAACAACCTATTGCAAGAATACCATACTGTATTCAATTGGGTAGCCCATCTGTAGTATCAAGTGGTTAGCGGTATTGTCCAGAATGAGTTTGCTCAAAATCCCATCAGCGGAGATGTATTTTTAATATTATGAAATGTCTAATCATTTTCAGTTGACACACTGATACTCATAATAATAATAGATGGTTAAATGTCAAAGCTGTTTAATTTCGTGGTTAAGATTCAAACTGTTTTTTGATGAACTAAACACTGTCCATCCCAAATGTGCTATCTTTTCGTTGTTTATTCTTCAAATTGTTTAGGTTCAATTATTACCTCTGGTCCAAAGTCTGTCGGTAACAGAACAACGGGAATTTCTTTACTTGATTTTAAATTCAGTTTTAAATGCTTTTGTTGTTGAGATAAAAATCTGTCTTCAGAAACTTTCATCTGAGTATTTGTTTCATTGAACTTTGTCGTTAATAATTCAAAGTCTGTTTTGGAAACGTTTTTAGTCTTGTTAAGCAAGTTGAAAATTATATAGGAAACTATAAACCCTACTAGGGTCCGATTAAAATTGAAATTATGTCCATTGTCTAAGTGTTAATTTTTTTAGAATGACCACGATTACCATCAAGTGTTTCGTGATTCCTTTTTGAGGTCATTATGAGCCGTTTGAGGCCATTATGAACCCATTATTTTTTAAGCGTATAAGCTGTCCCAGCCCCGGTTTGTCCCTGTTTTTCAAATAATTCGTATTTTTCAACTAATTCTGTCAGATCACGAGTTGCAGTTGCTTTAGAAACTCCATAAAGCTTTTGAAAGTCGGCATTTGATATTTTCCCCTTCTCCTTAACAAAAAATATCGCCTTCAATTGCCGGTTGTTCAGTCCTCGTTTAGTTAATTGCTCTTCGGTTAAATTGTCTTTGAAAAGTGTAATGATAAAACCGCCGTCTTGTTCTTTCATTTCAGGTTCAGGAAGATCCGCCTCTTTGCAGGTGTCAAGAATCTTAATGGTTCCCCGTCCCCAGGCATCAATGTATCCTCCTTTAAAACTTACATCTGCAACGATCGGATTTCTTGGTCTTGACGAATGAGAATGCTTTAATGCAGCCAAAGTCAAACCTTCTGGTAGAGATCCTTCATTCCAAATGCTTATTTTGTCGTCATACACCCTTATTTGTATAGGTGCGCCCATATAATTACGATGCACCAAGGCATTTAAAAGCATTTCCCGAATGGCTGGTACAGGGTATTCCCCTTTTTCAATTCGGTGCATTCTATTAAGTTCTTCTCTGGTTTTCATTTATTTGATTGGTATTTGATAGAAAGAAAAGGATAAACTAACTACTAACGTTACCAACAGAAGAAAAAATTAAAACAACAAGAATTACGACAATTGCAAACCATTTAAAGACAAATCATTCAACTGTTAAAAAAACTTAGCTTTTTCTTTTTCGGTATTTTATAACCAATTGCTTTACGTGGTTTGGGATTATCCTTCTTTTCAAGTAGTTCATCAAGATACTTAAACACCACTTCTATATTTTTAGTATGATTCTCTGTTTTTCTTTCCAATTTTTCAATGGCTAGACGTAATTCCGTATTATCCGTTAACATTTGTCGAATACGGGTAAAAACTCGCATTATCAATATATTTAATTGGATAGCTCTGTCACTAGTTAAGACACTGGATAACATTAATACTCCATGTTCAGTGAACAGGCATGGAAGCTTACGGGTGCCCCCCCAACTTGATGTCGCAGATTGCGATGTCAAGTTTTCAAATTCTTGTTCAGTTAACTGAAACATAAAATCTTCTGGGAATCGTTTTATATTTCTTTTGACCTGCTCATTAAGCCTTCTGGTTTCAACTTCATACAGTTCCCCCAGATCTCGATCTAACATTACTTTATGACCTCTAATGAAATATATCTTGTTCATTATTACTTCTTCTGGAATTACCAATTCTGTAGTCTCTTTTGCCATTTTATTCATTATTTCTATTTGTATCGGTAGGTTCACTTTTATATCATAGGCTCCTTAACTGAATGGATCAGTAAATCCTCAATACACACTTATTATTTATCGCCGCCTTTCTCTTTTATTCCTTTTGAATCTTCTTTTACTTTTATCAATTTATTCTTTTCGTAGTATTCGATTTTAACCAGTTTACCTTTCTCATCCCAATATTTCCATTCTCCTGTTTTGACATTGACTTTAGGACCCTCTTCAAAAGACCCCTCCATCTGAATCTTACCATCATTGTAGTATGTTTTAATTGGTCCCACATAATACGCGGACATTCCTACAATTGTGGCGTCCCGTATAACTATTGAATCATTGGCATAAACAAGAAAACGTTGTTTGCCACAATTCATCACACTCTTTTCCTGAAGCTGGCCTCTTTTATCCCAATAGGTTACTTCAAGTCCTCCTCCATTAGGACATTTTACTGAATCAATAATCTCTTTTGAACGATACTCTGGCTTTCCATTTTCATGAAACCTAATATAGGTTCCGGATCGAGTATCTTCTACGCTTAAGATATCACCATTTTCATAATATAGCACAGATACTCCAATGTTTTCTCCATCCTCCATTATATTATCAAACATTTGCTTTCCACTCTTGTACCA
>CAZMRM010000185.1:0-7709 GCA_964568515.1 uncultured Chitinophaga sp.
TATGTTGTGAATGTAAAACATAAAAAAGAATCTGTTTCACTGGAAGAAGCTGTAGCCGGGGCAAAACTGGAGAACAAACTGAATGATGTGGAGCATATTTATTATTTCCCCGAAAAAGAAGACCTGGTGGAAGGCATCAATGAATTTGTAGAAAATAAACAGGCTGATATGATTGCTGTAATACCACACCGTTATAATATGGTGGAGCGCCTGTTTCACAAAAGCATCAGCAAAAAAATGGCTTTTCATACACGGGTTCCGTTACTGGTATTGCCGGACAATCATAAATCAGCTTCAGCTTATTTTATCTGATGTTTCACTACCGGTTTGGACAGTGCAATTTCTTTTTTCTATGCATTCAATACCGCCGGTTTGGATAAGCAGTTAGTTTTTTTTTGCTTTGTTCCGGTGTCTGTGATCGCCTTCGGTGAAAAGCGTTGGCTTATTTTCCAATTTTCAATTCTCCTATGGCGATCCCATGTTCTCCGGCAACGGTATAAAGCAGGAACCATTTTCCTTCTTCTACAAACAATGCAGGATCCCTTAACTCACGTGTTTCTCCGTAAAACAAACCTCCTTTTGATGCAGTGAGAGGCAGGTTAGCACCTTCATATTCCTTTTCAGGCAAGATAACATCAACAGGTGGTGTTGGTGTCCATTGGGTCCAGTCATCTGTAAGTTTTATTTTTGAAAGGAGAATGTGTTCCGGTTTATCACCTACCCGTGAATAGAAAACCCAAAGTGTATCACCCACCACACGCAAAGCGGAATGACGAAGGGTAGAAGGGTTTTGAATTTTATTAAAGGGATTGGGACCTTTTTCAAATGCTGCTTTTCCATCCGTTGATCTCCAGAAGGAGCTTGAACGGCCCAATGCATAATGTTTACCTTTCCACTCAAACACACGGAAATACGATTCACCCAGCACCACCGTATCAGAAGTAAAATTTAAACCATCTTTGGAAAAGGCACGTAAAGAAAACTGTCCCTTTTTCCCTTTTACTTCCAGAGGTGTATGGAAGTATAGTACGATTTGTTTCGAAACATTATCTATGTGAACATCAGGGGATGCAATGTGTTGAACGCCGTCACTTTCATTTTCAGCACCTTCATGTTTTACACTTTCTGCTGCAGGAAAAGGAGATTTACTTCCTATTGTTTGTGAAAGTTGTAAGGTTCCCGGTTTATATATTTTCCAGGGACCTTTCAGATCATCCGAATAAGCCAGGCGTATATACTTGCCTTTGTGATGAGCAAAGTACAGATAATACTTCCCCAATTTATTGTTTACCCAATCTGGTACTTTAATGAGAGAAGGACCATTGATATCTTCGCCATCTGTTCCGGGAATAGAAACAGGTGTGATAATGGGATTATTTTCGAAGCGTGTAAAGGTGATCCGTTGGGCGGTTGCTGTATATGCAAACAGATGAAGGAACAGGATGCCTGTAAAAAAATGCTTGCCAGCGGTTTTTATTTTTCGTTGTTTCATATCGTCAGATTTTAGATAAAAATTTAAAGTGTGTTGACTGATTCAATTTTTTAATTAATTATCAGGATAACATGGGTTCTTTTATTTCAATTGGTAAAATCAGCGCTTCATTGGCAAGTATCCGTTTTTTCGATTTTTGTTTTTTGGAAAAATAAGAATACACGGCTGGTATAACATACAAGGTAAACATCAATGAGATTAACAAGCCTCCGACAATGACAATACCCATTCCCATCCTGCTTTTTGAAGCGGCACCAAAAGCAACAGCAATCGGAAGGGCACCCAATGCAGTAGCAAGGCTGGTCATTAAAATAGGGCGCAGTCGATTGGTGGCAGCTTCAATTACGGCATCTGTCGTGTTTTTTCCTTTTTCTTTAATATGATTGGCAAATTCAACGATCAGGATCCCGTTTTTTGTAACCAGCCCGATCAGCATGATCATTCCGATCTGACTGAAGATATTGTTTGTCTGATTAAAATACCACAGGGAAATGACACCGCCTGCAATCGCCAGCGGCACTGTGAGCATAATGATAAACGGATCAACAAAACTTTCAAACTGTGCGGCAAGAATAAGATAAACCAGCACCAGCGCTAAAATAAAAATGAAGGAGGTATTGGAATCACTTTCTTTAAAATCACGTGAAGGGCCCTGAAGATCTGTTGAGAAGGAATCATCCAAAATACATTGGATGCAATATTATCCATAACCTTTAACCCTTCTCCAATAGTGGTCCCTGGTGCTAACCCTGCTGAAATGGTTGCAGCTGCATAGCGGTTGTACCGGAATAGTTGGGGAGGACTGCTTTCTTCTTTGAACTCAACCAGGTTATCAAGAGGGAGCAGTATCCCGGTACTGCTGCGTACATAAATGTTTTTAAGATCCAGTAATTCATTGCGGTTAACGCGATCAAACTGTCCGATGACCTGGTATTGTTTTCCATTCATATTAAAAAAACCGAACCGTTGTCCGCTCAGTGCCAGTTGTAACGATTGTGCAACATCCAGTACATTCACCTGCATGCTTCGCGCACGTTCCCTGTCAATCAATACCTGAATTTCGGGCCGGTTGAATTTCAGATTTACATCCACTACAGAAAAGGCCGGATCTTTCTGTGCTTCTTCTATAAATTTGGGTAAGACTTCCCGCAATTTTTCAAAATCAGCAGCCTGAATTACATATTGAATGGGTAAACCTCTGGAGCCGGTACTGATTGTTTGTTCCTGTGTGATCTGTAGTTTGGCCTCCGGGAATTTTTTAGAGATGCGTGCTATCTGATCTGCAATTTCCTGTTGACTGCGTGTTCTTTTTTCCGGTTCAACGAGTGGTATCCGGTACATACCTGAATTGACGCCGCTGCTTGATGAAAAGCCACCTCCTGTTACAGAAAGAATCAATGATTTTTCGGGAATGGAATCTATTAACACGTTGGTGAATCGTACCATAAAATCATCGGTATACTCAAATGAAGCTCCTTCCGGAGTACTGAATGAAACACGCAGCATACTGCGATCTTCCAAAGGGGCGAGCTCTTTGGGTAACAACTGCCAGGTAAATATGGTCAGCAATATAGCTGTACCAATAATAACAAATGCCAGCCATCTGTTTTGCATAAAATTTTTTAAGGAACGGTGATAGGTTTCCGTTAAGGCAATAAAAAAAGGCTCTGTTCTTTCATAAAAACGGGTTTTCTTTTTGACATCTTTTACCAGCCATGCATTGAGCATAGGAGTAAGTGTTAGCGAAACAAAAATGGATATGATGATAGAGCTTGCTACGACAATACCAAATTCTACAAATAATTTTCCGACAAATCCCTCCATAAAAATGATTGGAAGAAAAATAGCCACAAGCGTAATGGAAGTGGAGATAACTGCAAACACAATTTCATTGGCTCCCTGAATAGCGGCTTGGAAGGGAGAAAGCCCCTGTTCCATTTTTTTATATATGTTTTCGGTAACAACAATACCATCATCTACCACCAATCCTGTTGCCAGTACAATTGCCAATAACGTAAGCACATTGAGAGAGAATCCAAAAAGGTACATGATGAAAAATGTACCTACCAGTGAAACCGGTATATCAATTAAAGGGCGTAGGGCGACCGACCAGTCACGAAAGAAAAGATAAATAATAAGCACAACCAGTAAAACAGCGATGACCAATGTTTCTGTAACTTCTGTAATGGATTTGGTAACAAAGCGGGTTAAATCATTGGAAATGCTTAATTGAAAATCCGGTGGCAATTCTTTTTTCAATGCTTCATACCGTTTGTAAAACTCTTTGGCAATGTCTACATGATTGGCACCGGGTTGTGGAATAATCGTGCAGGATACGCTGGGTAAAGCATCGATCCGGTAAGAGCTTTGTTCATTCTCGGCACCCAGTTGTGCATAACCAATGTCCTGTAACCGGACGACCTTTTCCTCACTTGCACGTATGATCATATTGTCAAAGCCATGTGCATCTTTGAATTTTGCATTGGCTTTTACCGTGAGTTCGGTATGATTGCCTTCCAGTTTACCTGCAGGCAATTCAATGTTCTCTTTATCAAAGGCTTGTTTTACATCCTGTAATGTAACTTTATAAGCCGCCATTTTCACAGGATCAAGCCATAATCGCATGGCGAATTTTTTTTCTCCAAATAGCTGCACCATGCTTACTCCGGGAATGGTTTGTAGCCTTGGAATTAAAACATTATCAGCATAATCACAAATTTCCAGATCCGTTAATTTTTTATTGACAATGGTCATGGCAATGATATACTCTGAATTGCCATTGTATTTGCTGACAACAGGCGGCCCATCCAGGTCACGGGGAAGTGTGCGTTGTGCCTGTGAAACTTTATCCCGTACATCATTTGCAGCCGTTTCCATATCTATCCCCAGATCAAATTCAACTGTGATATTGCTGGATCCTAAATTACTGGAAGAAGAAATGGATTTTACACCTTCTATACCATTCAATGCCTTTTCCAACGGGTAGGTAATCTGTGATTCAATTACTTCTGCACTTGCTCCCGCATAATCTGTACGAACAGAAATAGCAGGCGGATCAATCACCGGAAACTCACGGATACCTAATTTTTTGAATCCCATGAATCCAAAAAGCAGTATGAGTAAATTCACGACAATAGTGAATATGGGTCGTTTGATACTAATGGTCGGTAAGCTCATAATGCTGCTTTTTTCTTTTTGTCTGCGATTATTTTTACGGATGCTCCTGGTTTCAGTTGGAAATTTCCGTTAACGGCAACAGAATCGCCGGGATTTAATCCGGATATTACTTGCACATAATCTTCTGTACGCAAACCTGTTTTTACCATTTGTTCTTCAGCCTTTCCTTTTTTTATCACAAACACTTTTTTGCCATTTAAAACAGGTACGATGGATTCCGTAGGAACAAATAAGGTATTGGCCTTATCTTTCAGGGCAAGTTCAACACGGGCAAAAGCACCGGGTAACAGTTGATTATTGATATTCCTGCAAATAGAAAGGTAATGAACACTTCTGCTTTCCAGGTCTACTTCCGGATCACGTACCGTTATTTTTGCTTCATGAATGTCGTTGGATCCTTCTGTGGTAAAGTGTACGACATCACCGGCTTTAAATAAAGAAGAATATTTTTCCGGCAGTGAAAATTCAATTTTTACCGGATCTGTCTGGTAAATCCGCGTAACAGTATTGGCAGATGTGATGTAACTGCCAATACTTATTTTCCGGATACCGAGTACACCGCTAAATGGCGCATGTACTTCTGTTTTAGCAACCTGAGCCTGATAATAGGCGCTATCTGCTTTTAACGAATTGTATCTGGCCAGGACGATGTCGTACTCTTGCCGGCTGATGCCACCTACTGTGAACAATTGATGTTGTCTGCGCTCCACATCATAAGCAAGTTTCAGATCTACTTTTATTTTTTCCAGTTGTGCACGCAGCTCAGCGTCATTCACTTTTAAGAGTAATGTTCCTTCTTTTACAGTGGTACCTTCCGGAAGATTCAAATACGTGACAATGCCACTGGCTTCTGATTTTAAATCTGCAGATTCATTGGCCAGTACGGTTCCACTTGCATACAGTTTATCGGCTAATGTTGAATTCCCGGTAACAAATACGGTCACAGGAAATACGCTTGATTTTTTGCCGTCTTTATTGGATACAGCGCCTTTTGATTTTTCTACAGGAAAAAACACAGATTTCAATACAAAAAGCCCGGTTACAATGGCAATGATGAGCAGGTAAGATTTTAATTTTTTCATATCTTCTCTATGTTAAGCCATTCTGGTATTGGTTTTCGTCCATCCTGTAACAGTGGCAGCTGCTCATCAGCTTTGTCAAGTACTACATGTATGGAATCATTGAATTCATTGGTTCCCCATAAGATAATACGGGAAGCAGTGGGTCGTTCATAATGCAGTACCTGTTTTTGATGACGGTTTGAACGGTTCTTCTGTTGCAGGTATAAAATATGGTTTACCTTATCCTCTTTGTAATAGTACCATTTACGATCACTTCCGATACCCGATAATTCCCAGGTTGTATTGATATCTCTTTTCGAAGGATCATGTTTTTTCCTTTTAGCACCTTCAAACCGGCGCTCATCTCCAAAATAAACAGACCATTTACCGGTATAGGGTTCTCCTCTCCGCGGATAACTGCCTGCAGCAAACATTTCAATATTATCAGGCCGGCCAACTACACGAAAACTCATTGATGACCAGTCTTCAAATGTCACATCATGCCAGCGTAGTGTATCATGGGGTGAATAAGGTAATACTACATTGTTTAATTTGAATTCCGTTACCTGATAATATCCTTTTGCATTTTCCAATCCGGTCGTGTTTGGAATTTTGTAAAAATCATTGTGTGTAAAACCATATACTTCGGAAACAAAAAAGAAAGCGACAAAAATTCCATTGCCGGTCCATTTAATAGCGCGTCTGAAAAAATTTTGTGTGATGGTGAAGACCGGATAGTAGGGGACACGTTTCGTATCCTTTTGAAATACGATCAAATTAATGATTCCCGGCAGATCATACCACAATATAAATAAAGATAAAAGCGACAGGCAGGTAGCAGGTACCTGTTCTCCTATATCATAGGCATGATTAGCCAAAGCTACATTTCCCAATACTACAAAACTAAGTGCGGCTCCAATGGTAGTGGTTCGCCTGAACAGCAACAAAAAACCAGGAATGAATTCGGCAAAGCCCAAAAATACTTCATAACGGGGGGCAATACCAATGCTTTCCCAATATAAACGTTTGGCAAAAAAATCAATGAATTCCGTATGTTCTAAACCTACGTTTGGAAAAGGCATTTGCATAATGAATATCTTTTTATATCCCCATGCAATCACACCATAAGCAACACGGTAACGTGCAAACACACGAACCCAATAGTACAAGACATTATATTCGGTTCTTGTTTTATCCAATGTCGTCCAAATTGCAGCGCCGATCACGGAAATAAGAAGGATAAACGGAAAGTTGATGTAGCTGGCCAAACCAAAGAAACCGCTTTCCGAATAAATATTAATGAACTGCGGATTGAAAAAAGCAACGATCTCCGTTAAATGACGATAATTGAAATGGGCATAATCAATATGGTAGAGTAAATTGTAAAAACCCGGATCCCATGGAATGGAATAGATAGAGAAAAAAATGAAGGCGATGCGAAATGCGATCAGTTCATAAGTTTTCCAGGGAGTGGGTGTGATTGTTTTGGGTGTAAATGAAAGTTTCCAGGATTTTGATAAGTTACCGGTTTTCTCTTCTTCCGGCGGGGCGGAAGGCTTAAACAGGAATTTATTTTTTAACTCTTTTTCTGCAGTGGTCATAGTAATGGATTGCTTTTATAGTTTAATTGGTTTTCTGCGCCCTTCAAACAACATGTATTTTTTATGAATGCGATGGAGTACTGCACTTATGGCGTTGTTCTTTTCATCCCTGCCTTTTAATGAAAGGGTTGAATCATTGAGCCAGGAATAGTGCAATTCAAATTTTTCATTCTGGTGATGCGGATTTTTATTTTTCAATGAAAGTGTCTGCCGAATCGTATCTGCCACGTATGAAAAATAGTGTCTGCCGCCAACACCGGCTGATTCATAATTACGATCAGCATCGTCCTGTTGATAGGTATTTCCGTAAGAATTATCCAGCTTAACAGGTTTTGCAATTTTAATACTGATGGTTGCCCACTTTTCAAACACAACATT
>CAZMRM010000186.1:0-703 GCA_964568515.1 uncultured Chitinophaga sp.
GGTATGACGGTCAATCGGCTTTGATAAAAAGCCGGTAATGTCTTCGTAATTTTTAGCCTTATCAATATCCGATGCGTCCAGAGAAGATGTGGTTAAATAGATCGGCATTATGTGTGGTAACTTTGGTTTAAGTTTAATAAATTCATTCATGAATTCCCATCCATCCATAATAGGCATGTTAATATCCAAGAGGATGACATCAGGTAAAGGTTGATTTTTTTCAACCATGTTTTTCAAGGAGTTGATCCCTTCTTCACCGTTCAAATAAGCCAGAATTTTAATATTCGGGTTGAGTTTGTTGATGGAATTTTTCATCACAAACTGGTAAACATCATTATCATCAATCACACAAATTGTATCAATATGCTTCATTTGATATAAATCTTAAATGTTGTTCCTATATCTAATTCACTTTCTACTTCAATTTTTCCGCCCATGGTTTCAATTTGATTCTTGCAAATGAACAAACCAATTCCTCTTGCGTCCTTATTTCCATGAAATGTTTTATACATTCCGAATAATTTATCCCCGTATTTCTTTAGGTCAATGCCCAGTCCGTTATCTTTTACTTGTAAAACTGTAAAATGATCTTCTTTATAACAATCCAATGTAACTATGGACACTCTGTCCGGATGTTTATACTTAATTGCATTCGAAATAAAATTAAGTACAATGCTTTCCAGATAAGCAGGATTGTAGTTCA
>CAZMRM010000186.1:729-2386 GCA_964568515.1 uncultured Chitinophaga sp.
CTTTTTTAAAAGAATTTGTTCGCTTAATACTTCCAATGCTTTTTCAATATAAAAGCCCAAGTTTAATGGTTCAACAATCAGATTCAGATTTTTCTGAATGGAAACCACATCATTCAGATTGATCATTGTTTCATTCAGTAAATCAGAAACGTTCCGAATATGATTTATTAATTGTTCTTTTCCTTCTTTTGTATTTTCTTCTTCTAAAAGGGTTAACAAGGATGTTATGTTACTGGTATGAGAGCGTAAATTATGGGACACAATATAGGAAAAATTTAATAAACGCTTGTTTTGTTCATTTACAATATTAAAAGATTTATTCAATTCAATTTCAGCATTTTTGCGATCGGTGATGTCCTGGGTTGTGCCTTTTATACATATAACTTTGTCATTTTCATCTCTTTTAATCTCTCCGATGATAGAAGAAAGGTGTTTGGTACTTCCATTATTACAGATGATGCGGTGTTCGAACAGGTAAACTTCTTTGTGTTTGAAAATATCTTTGAATAAATCATCCAAACGTTCCAGCTCTTCGGTAGGGAATTTTTGACGATATGTCTGATAATGTTTGTCTTCCGGAATATTTTCCAATTCAAAAATTTTATAGAACTCTTTGGAACCAGCCATTTTTTTAGTCAATGGGTTGAGTTCCCAGTTTCCCAATTTTGCAATCGCCTGTGCCTCGTTTAAAAGGTTTCGTTCTGTTTCAAGTTCATCTTTTGAGGCGGTGGTCTGCTCCAGCTCATCACCAAGCATATTGATACCTGTTGCAATTGCGTCGAGAATGGTACCATGTTCAGATATAGGTAATTTCTGGCTAAAATCATGATTTGCAAAAGAACTTATTACAGAAATAAAATGACTGATATCTACCTTTTCATTTGTGTTTGCCTCCGGTGGATTCAACATAAGTCTGTCGGCCAGTAAATTCATATTTCCGGCTATTTCATTAATAAGATCATCACTTATATCTACAGAAATTCTTTTTGTATAATCCAACTCCAAAATTGCCTTGCTTAATTCAGCAATTTGATTCAGAATATTCATATCAATTTGAATAGCTTTCACAGAAATTTGATTATATAATTTAGTATATGATATCCTATAATCTATCCATTCAGTAATGTCAATATTATTTTTTACAGATCTGATTTAACTATAAATACCTTTAATCTTCAATTCTTTTATCCACTTTAATGCATCTACTTTTTTTGAAAAAAATTTTGCAGGGAAATTCATTTTTGTTTTTATAAATACATTTGCAATCAAAGTTGAAGTTGGGTTTGAGGCTATAAACGCTGCTCCTAAAATGTTTTTTAATCCCATTTCTGGATCTTGCATATATTGCTTTGCTTCGGAAGTATATAATTTTATATTCGAAATATCAATTAATATGTAATGTTTTTTACCTTTCATAAAATCCAGTCTATTGGCAACCATTTCTTTTGCGGCTTGAATATCAATATTTAAAGCTTTTATTTTCGATATAACAATATTTCCTTCTTCTAAAGAAAAAGAAACTAAAGGGTAGATTTTTATATTCATTTTAGATAATTTTAATCATAAAAGTTTAAAAATGGATAAAAAAAATCAAAACGATTAATCATCAACTAATCCTTTTAACCAACTCAAAGCTTCAACCTTTTTTGTAAAAAAT
>CAZMRM010000186.1:2396-3965 GCA_964568515.1 uncultured Chitinophaga sp.
TTCAGGATCATTCATATAGTCTCTTGCTTCCTTTGTAACCGAATGTAAATTCGTAAAATCAATAAGAATTGGATATTTTTTTCCTTGAGTAAATTTTACACGATCTTCGATAATTTTTTTTGCAATATCTAAATCAATCGCTATATTCTTTTGATAGTTACTGAATAAAATACCATCTTCAATCCATATTTTAACGTAATCATTTTCAAATGTCTCCATACAGAATTTTAATTATTTTGTTTAAAAAGTGAAATAACATCCATGTTATAATTATTGTTTGCTTGTTTGAAAACTGATTTAGGAATTACTTTCGCACCCATTTTTTGTTTTTCAATTGAAGCATCCATTCCCAAATATACTTTTTTTGCCTTTAATTCTATTGCTCTTCTTAAAAGTTGAAACAATGCTTGTCTGTAACAAAAATACTTTTCATTATAATCATAATTTAATCCAATAACCACAGGGCAGTAATTGTTTGTTGACGATTTATAGCTAAAAACAAAACATCCAAGATTTTGATTTTTTATCTTCAATAATAAAATTTCCCAATTTGGATCATCAAAAATTTTTTTAAACATTTTTTTTGGTAAACTAAATGTATTGATCACAAAGCTTTGTCTTTTTACATTTAAGTACAGATTATAACATTCATCTAAATAAGTGTAATCAGATTTATTTACAACAGAAAAGTCAAATTCTTTTTTCTTTTTAAGAATAAATTTTCTCACATGTTTTCTTGACCTGTAAGATATTGTATTTAAAAACTCATCATCATTAACCCAATTTAAATCTTCTACAACGTGTGTATCTTGCATATTAGCCTTAATAAAACCTTCAGTAATTAAAAAATCTCTAATTTCAATATCCTCAGTGTCAATATCTCGAAGATATACACTTACACAATCATTTTGCTCCTTTATTTTATTCATAATGCGTATCATTTCAAAAACCGCATTTTTCCATTTAGGATGATTTCTTTGTAAAAATAGATGATTCCCTTCACTCAACAATGATCCCATCATAATTACTTTAGATGTAAGGTAATAGAAGTCTTGTTTACGAATTTCTTCTATCTGTTCTGATACAAAAGAAGGAGAAATTATATCATCTTTACACATCAGTTCACTAAAGAAAGTCGCCAGAATGGGTTGTTGTTTTTCATCTTTAATTATTAAATAATATAATTTCCAATTGTTTTCAGGTTCAGGGTTTCCACAAAATGCCTCTTCAATAAATTTACAGCCGTTCCAATCGAATGTCCCTTCATCTCCAAGCAAATTATTCCATAAATTAACATCTATTTTTTGAATACTATCTTCAAGTTGTATTATTAAATAATCATTTACTTTTTTCTTTTGATCATTCTTATATTGTTTTTTTGTTTTTTCAAAAGGCATATTAAAATTCATACTTATATTATCAACCGTTTGGTTTTCTTCTTCCAAAACTTTTGGAAAATGATGTGCAAAAGCCGCTAATACATTTTTAATATCATCTTCTGTTTGTCCGTTAGTAACAGCTAGGCGCAGTCCACAACATTTGACAGGAACACCTGGGAATATTCCAATA
>CAZMRM010000186.1:3975-7678 GCA_964568515.1 uncultured Chitinophaga sp.
CCAATATTTGTATAGAATCCTTCTTTTAATAAGCGCCTTACCATATTATATCCCACCCTTGGTAATCCCAATCCTAAATAAAAAATAGGGGAGTGGTTTTCTGAAGGCAAAACCAAGGGTAAGTCATACTTCTTAATGATTTCCTGGGTTAATATCAACTTTTTTTGTAATCGTTTCTGCAAATCGTAAATCTCATCTGTCAGATGAATTTTGGCGCTGGCAATTGAAGCGCCTAACATAGGGGGCTGAACAGGTCCTGAGTAGGTGTAGGAGCTGCCACAGGTAAAAATTTTTCTTCTCATTTCGACATCCCTCAATATTAAAACACCACCACCGGTACCAAATCCTTTTGCAAGAGAGGTAGAGAGTGCCATTTTAGGATGAAGCGGAATCTGACTCAATACGTAGCCATTTCCATGTTTACCTGTCCAACTCATGCCGTGTGCATCATCTACATAAAGATGAAAATTGCTATATTTATCCAGTAAAGAAATAATATCTTTCAAGGGAGCATAATCGCCATACATGGAATATAATCCATCTGCCATGTACCATATTTTATTGTATTTGTTCGGATTTGCTTTAATCATATCTTCCAGCATATCCATGCGATTGTGTTTAATCATAGCTACCTCTGTTCCTTTTGCTTTTACCAGTTGCACAGCAAGTTGAACACTTCCATGAACCTGATGGTCGAGTATGACGAGATCATCATCCTGGATAAGAATAGGAATGGCTGATACATGTGTTAATGTGGTTGTAGCGGCCAGAATAGAAGGGTTGTTATCGAAAATTTTAAAGAACAGATCCTCCAACTCTTCATTTAAATTGCATGCGGAAAATAAACGGGAAGAAGAGTATTGGGTTCCATAACGTAGTGTTGCATCAATTGCTCCTTGTTTGAGTCGTTCATCTACTTCAAGACCTAAGTAACTGCAAGAACCAAAATTTACAACTTTGTGCCCCCCAATAGTGACAATACGCCCATTTAAAACATTGTCTTCTAAGGATACCTGAAAAATTCCATTCTTTACACCATTCGTCAAACATTCGTCTATTGTGTCAATAAACTTGTTACTTCTACTTTTGGCCATAACATATCTCCTTATAAGTGGTTAACTTGTAAAACTCGTACTAAACAGATACTGTAAGGAAAAATGAAACTTTAATCCGGCAATGAAATTTGCAAAAAGAAAAAATGTACGCTGTATTATTAAATCGTAGAAATCAAATAATTATACCAGACCACTCATACTAGGAATTAAAAGAATAGTTACATGTGCGAATAAAATCTGTTTTTACAGGTGACAATTGAACAATCATCATCAGTTTTGAACATAAGACTCATTGTTCATCTTCAATATATTATCTGATCTGCTCCCATATTCATGACTAAAATATAAAATCAGGGATTATTATTCACCTAATTGTAGAAATTTTTCTATCCTTTTTATTGTCAATCGCATGAATTTCTTATAACTTCTGTTGGAACAAGAGTTGCTTCCTGTATTTCACAGCTCTTTCGAGAATTCGCAATTATTATAATAAATTATAACTTATGCAAAGACAAATACCTAAGGGCACACTTATACTAATAGGGGGAGCGGAAGACAGGGGTGTTAATGAAATAGCCATACAAAGCAGAAATAAACAATTTGTCCATTTTGAAATTCTTAAAGAGTTACTTCCCTCTAAAAAAAAGAAGAACAAAAAGCACATCCTTGAAATAATTACCACCGCATCAGCCGACCCCGATGGCATTATGGAGACTTATAATAAAGCATTTAAGAAAGTAGGGTTCAATGAAGTAAAATTTATTACGATGGAACCTGATCCTCCTGCTCATAATCCCGAGATCATCAAACGAATCAACAATGCGCATGCGGTATTGTTTAGTGGTGGAAATCAATTTCGGTTATCCACGATCCTGGGAAATACGGACATTGTAGATGCCATCATGAAAAAATACTATGATGATCCGGACTTTATTGTTGCCGGTACGAGTGCAGGTGCCATGGCAGCAGCTGCGATCATGATTTATGAAGGACAAAATGATGAAGCTGTTTTGAAAGATACGGTGAAACTCTGTTCGGGTTTAGGATTTATTAATCACTGCATTATCGATACTCATTTTGTGAAACGGGCCCGTTTTGGCAGGCTGGCAGAAGCTTTATTAATGAATCCTTCCTGTATCGGTATTGGATTGGGCGAAGATACCGCTTTGACTATCAAAAAAGGAAATGAGGCCTTATGTACCGGCTCTGGAATGGTTATCATCCTGGATGGACGTGATATTGCACACACCAACATTTCTTATGCGGAATCGGGGACACCTTTGTGTATTGAAAACCTCAGGGTGCATATGCTGGCAAAAGGTAACGGTTTCTTATTAAAAGAACGTAAATTCGTTATTTCAAAAACACAGCTAAAAAAAGAAAAGGCAATTGCTGTTAAGGAAAACAGATTAAAACCTGAAAAAAGAAAAAAGAAGAAAAACAAATCTCCAAAAATTGTTTATAACTAAAGCTCATGAAAAATTTCGGAATAGCTATACATGGTGGTGCAGGTACCATTCTTCGATCTGCAATGACCCCTCAAAAAGAAAAAGAATATATGAAAGGAATTGAAGAGGCACTTCTTGCAGGAGAACAGGTCTTATCCAGAGGCGGTGATTCAGTGAGTGCAGTAGAAGCCGCTGTTAAGAAAATGGAGGACCATCCTTTATTCAATGCCGGAAAAGGAGCCGTATTCACACATGATGGAAAAAATGAGATGGATGCCTGCATTATGGAAGGAAAAGAATTGAAAGCCGGTGCTGTTGCCGGAATCCAGCATGTGAAAAATCCTGTTTCACTGGCCAGGGCTGTCATGGAAAAATCGGAACATGTTTTTTTGGTAGGTGATGGCGCTTTACAGTTTGCAATCAGCAGTAACCTGGAAATTGAGAAGGATGATTATTTTTATGTAGAACAACGGTACAAGCAATTACAGCAGGCAAAAGAAACGGATCAAACCATACTGGATCATACACCTGATACTGAAAAAAAATTTGGAACTGTTGGAGCAGTTGCCCTTGATATACATGGAAACATTGCTGCAGCAACTTCTACAGGCGGGATGACCAATAAACGCTGGGGAAGGGTAGGAGACAGTCCTGTTATCGGAGCCGGCACATATGCAAACAATAAAACATGTGGTATTTCCTGTACAGGGCATGGGGAGTATTTTTTAAGAGCAGTGGTTGCTTATGATATCTCCTGCCTTATGGAGTATAAACGGCTTACATTGAAAGAAGCCTGCAAACAGGTGGTAAATGATAAACTCGTAAAATTCGGTGGTGAGGGCGGACTGATTGCCATTGATGCCTACGGAAATATTGAAATGCCTTTCAACTCAGAAGGAATGTACAGAGGTATGAAAAAATCCAATTCCCCACTTTACATCGGTATTTATAAAGACTAATTAATTTCATTATCTTCTATATTCACAGGAGACTCAGCACCTTTTAGGAATTTACGCTGATCGAGGTAATAAAAATTTCCTTTCGCCATTACATGAATAATAAGGTGTTCAATTGAAAGGGGCTGCCCTTCGGGAATATCAGCAATATTTGAATACCTGATTTCATGACCGTCAAATATTAATACCAGTCCTGAACCTATGGCTTCCAGTTTATTCCCTTCTGTAATGAGTACACCCGTAT
>CAZMRM010000187.1:0-4261 GCA_964568515.1 uncultured Chitinophaga sp.
CACCCATTATAGGATTGTTATCAAGTGTGGCCTCTTCCGCCTCTGCTCTCCCCTCTTTGGATATAAATAACCACCCCGTTTCATCATTTCCTACAAGAATGGCATTGTGCCCGAATCCCATTGCCCCATGACTGGCATTTAATACGATGACATCTCCTCCATCCGGATCCACCATGTTTACTGAATTATTGCCCATGCCTGAATAAGGGCTATGATACTCCCGGTAAGGATCCACTGCTGACCATCTACCCAGCAATCCATTCCACTGTCTTAATTCAAAATTATTTTTAGTAGTTTCCGGGTCATTTTCTGCAAATTGTCCCTGATAACTGAAACGGTAGCTGTAGGAACTTGCATAATTTCTGCCTGGCATTAAAGAGCCATGCGGATAATAATCGGAAAGCGCCAAACTATTCGCTTCCGGAACTCCGGAATTTATACCAAAATTTAATGTAAGATCGTCGAACCAAACCGTTTGTACGGGATCATTGTTCCAAGCATAAACAATAAGTTTTCCATCTTTAGGAATTGTATAAGTAAAAGTTAGTTCGGTCCATGTACCATTACTTGCTGCTGTTACACCTTTAGCGTCCCAATTAATGAATTGATCGGTAATTGCATCATTCATCGACAATACCATCATCGCACTGGGCGTTGTGGTACCGGATGTTTTGTACCAATACGAACCGCTCAATGTCTGTCCCGTTTTTACCTGTTTAATAATTAATCCTGGCCCAAACGGTGAAGCTGCATTTACTTTAACGGCTGCTGTTTTGCCGGTAGGGGCAGTGCCATGATTTTCGGTATAATCAATAGTTCCATTATAATTGATTAAATAATCATCTTTATATTCCTTATCATAGTAGGTTTTTATTCCTGTATTTAATTTTGTATTAAACAGTGTCCGAACATTTCCTAAATGATCCTGTAATTCATACACATAGTCGTTATAATTTGGATAAAAAGACCCCAAATGCATATCACCATACAACTCTACACCCGTTTGAAGATACGCCGAAAGCCCTGAACTACCCGCACGATAGGTACTCAGCAAATTGCCGAGATCATCTCGTATATACCAGGTATTTACTCCTGCTGCGTCGGTCTTTTTAATTCGGTATCCTTTTTCATCATAAACAAATCGTGCTTTAAGTGTTGTTTTTGCAGAATTGGCATAAATGGCTGTTATCTTCCCATACACATCATAATCTGCGTATTCGGCATCTGTGCTGTTATCCTGAATTTGTTGACCAGATTGATCATATACATAATTATCAGATCCCGAAGTTTGTCCTGTTTTGAACTCCAACGCATTATAAACATTTCCGGCAACTGCATCCGTCACATTTCTAAGTTTATTATTTAAAAGACGGCCGCCGGAAACATTATAATTGTATGTCATTTGATCCATATCCGCTGTTCTGACACCTGAAACAGCATAACCGTTTCGATTCATTGTTTTTATGTTTCCATTGAGGTCATAAGTAATGCCGGACACTTTATAATCCGTCGTCTCCATGAAACTAGGTCCATAGTATGAATTAGGATTTGTTGAAATTGGATTTGCACCATTAACTGATCCACTATAATTAATTTGTCCGAAGGTAGAGGATTTTAATTGATATTTTTCATCATACAAATAACCATTCATTAATTGAAGAGAGGTGTATTTAAGTCCTGTTGCTGCGGCAGGTATTGTTGTTTTCCAACGTTGACCTTTTATGATACCATTATAAAGACTTTTTGTATAACTTGTAACCCAGTTTGGTGCAAAGGTTTGCACCAACGTATTGCTACGAATGTAGTCGCCTGAAAAATAATCGAGTGTTATTCCAAAAAGATCAGTAGGACTATTTCCTAAACTGCTAGGAAGGCCATCTTTACCAGGATCTCTATTACGAGACAAATCAGGATTATTTATGGATTTTAACCATCCATTTATGGTATAAACATAATCGACCCCCTGTATTTTGTTACCCAATTCTTTTCTCTTTAATGTACCATGCTTGTAGTATTTATAGGATGCTATTTCTTGTTTTGATAAGCCGGCATCTGTGCTAGTAAGCACTCTTTTCAAACGTCCATCTGCATCATATTCAAAATAATGGTAAAAATCATCATTTGAATTATCTTTCTGATAAGCAATTTCAGAAACATTGCCATTTACATTATAGACATAGTCAACCGTTTTTGTTTCAATTGAACCGGTAACAGGCATATCTTGTATTTGTTGTATTTCCCATACCATACGCCCTAATTCATCATAACCATACCAACTTGCCTTTGAGTTGTTCCAACTTTTAGATACTTTACCCAGTAAATATTCCTGCTTATAACCACTTAACGGAGGTCCCGTGTATACATCATATACCTTATATGATTGCTGAGATACACGTCCTGTTGAATTAACATTTGTTCCTGATTGAGAAGTTGATTCTAATATCGTACTAATACCAGCATAGTTAGGATTCGGTGTAACACTGGTTCCAGGTAATAACTTATCAAAATAAAAATTATTTGTTGCACCGTTTCCCGTTGCTGTTGGATCATACTCCCCGTACTCAACAATTCTTCCTATTTCATCATAATTAACATAAGAAAATTTTCTGTCTAGGGGATTTGAATTGCTATTTCGCTGTCTTGCATCTTGAAAGAATTTTATTTTTCCGTCATTACGGTACATATATAATGTTATACCCGCATCCGGAGAAGTTCCGGATAACTGCCAGCTCATTGAATTTCTTTCAAAAGATTGAATCATTTTATGAACAGGGTTATTCGTATTTGGGATATACCCTTTATCAATACCTTCCGGAGGCACTACTAAACTTAAGTTTCCTGCCTTATCATAATACTTGATCGCAAAATTATAATAATTTACATTTTGAGTGATCGAAACCAATTGCCCACTTATCGGAGTAATCCTATATATGCCGGCAGGCAAATTAGGTGTAGTACCCGTAAATTGATTACCACTTGCAAATTTTACATATTGATTCGTCTTTAAGTTAAAAATTGTATAATTACCTCCATTATTTAAAGTCAGGCTGGTTTCACATCCTTTTGGTAAATGAATATCTGCGTATGCGTTTTTGGGAAAGGTTCTGGTTAGCGACCAGGTATTAACATTCGCTCCATCCACCTGTCCGCTCAAACAACCTGCAATTATTTTTCCTGTTTGATCTGCAAAATAAATATTTTCTTGTCCATTCTGATCTATAAAAACAGATTTAAAAATCCTATAATCAGAAGGTAATGTTGCAGGTGTTATTGTCCCCTGTCCATCATAATTTGGATCCGAATAATTTTCTAATATCCATGATTTATTTTTTCCATATAAATAATCCAATTCATTTAAAGAGCTTATCGTATAGTTTTGCGATTCGTGCCCACTGCCCAAGGTAAATTGTTCTCCGGCCAAAGTTGTTCGTTTCGCGCCAGACAAGCCGAAATCGTCATATTCTGCTCTTATGTATGGAAATGAAGAAGCTGGCACAAAAGGTTCATCCATATTATTATTACTGTAATACCATCCCAAAGTGCCTGGTGTAGCATTACTGACAGGTTTAGGATTATCTACTTCACCCAACGTTACAGTATTCGGCGAAGCAGTATAGTTTGGAACGTTAAAATCAGTGTATAAATAATCTTGTCCGGAAAAAGAAGTTACAAAATTTTCTTTGTAACACATATCAGATTGATTTATAGTCGCTGGCAGTGTACTGATAACAGCTCTGTTATATTGATCATAGATTATTTGTGTTGCAAGTATTGTATTTTCGGACACATTACGTATCTGTGTTTGCGTCTCGTTACCAATATAATTAAAGTACGATTTTTTTTCTGCGATTTTATTTCCCAGCAGATCATAGGTAATGGTTTGAGTAAAATTCCGTTTCACATCACCATTACACACAGGAAAAACAGTTTGTGAAGTGGAGGAATTTACGGTATAATATAAATTAGCGGAAATACCGGAAAACCCTCCCTGTAACCCTCTTATAATACCTCCGGCAGTATAAATCGCTGTGTTTGTTGTTAACGTCAATGAAGGATTTGCCGTACTGGCATACACCTGTGTCCCATTCTTTTTATAAGAAATGGTACTTCCTGAACGTTCGATTTTAAGAATATCTCCTTCAGCTGCAGCTCCTATCGTTGATTTTAAAACTCCCTTTTCATAGATTTTTAATATTCCTGATTCCAGATTGATTGCATTGTCAATTGTTGTATACCCACCATTGTTATCTATCGAACTTAA
>CAZMRM010000187.1:4271-7662 GCA_964568515.1 uncultured Chitinophaga sp.
TATACATCCGTTAAGGAGCCGACAGTAAAACTGGCCCAACCATTCTGACCGGAATTGATTGCGGTCACGGATGAGGTTCCAGCTGTTCCCCAATTATCACCCGCTGCTGTTTTTGTAATGCTGTTCCCACTTGCTTCTATTCCAACTGCAGAAGCATTGTTTGGTGCATAGCCCAATTCCATTGATGATTTGGTAGCTGTAATTCCATTTTCATCCGTTACGGTTACACTGTAAGTACCCGGTGCCGCATTAATGATGTAATTATTCTTACTACCTGTATTCCATACATACTTATAAGGTGGTTTTCCGCCTTGTATACTCAGATTTATCTTACCGGAGTTTGGAGCAGATAGAGAAGCAGCAGGTTCAGTAATGTACGTAATGGTCATTGGTTTCTTTACTTCAATTTTCGCTGTATTAACACACCCACTGCTATTTGTACCTGTTACAATATATGTTGTTGTTTCAGTTGGATATACTGTTTTGGATGTTCCGGTACCCAAGTCGGTTCCATTCGCTGTGTTCCATTGATAGGTTGATGCTCCGGAAGCTGTAAGCGTAACACTTGTTCCAACAGCAACGGTATCACCTGCAATTGTTACAACAGGTTTAGTGGGTATAATCCAGGTGGTAGTAACCAGTTGGCAAGGCGAATTTTTGTCGGTGGCGATTACTGTTATCGTATCACCTGCAAAAGCCGGAACATTCATTAAATAAGTACTGTTTGCACTGTTCTGTACACTGCGTGTTCCGATTAAAAATTCATAATTATCAAATGTTTTGGTGGATACTGCTGTAAACAATATGTAGTTTC
Organism: uncultured Chitinophaga sp.; assembly: GCA_964568515.1. Classification (GTDB taxonomy): domain Bacteria; phylum Bacteroidota; class Bacteroidia; order 2-12-FULL-35-15; family 2-12-FULL-35-15; genus 2-12-FULL-35-15. The sequence continues at coordinate 5,086 of CAZMRM010000187.1, forward strand.
CTTCGCAGCCATCATGTTGAAGAGTAACTGTTGGACAAGAACCGCAAACTTCGGAAGAGTATTCCAATACATCTTCTGTTCGGCAAAAGCTTACTGTTGAGGAAACAGTTCCTGAGTTTACATCTAAAAATACAGGTCCGGCAGAAGGGCTTTTATCACAAATATCTACACTATCGGTAATTGTGCCATAATTTTCTGTTATCGAACAAACTAATATTCCTCCCGTGGAAGATGTACCTGTTGTAATCTTACCTGTTGTTGCACCTGAATAATTATAATAATTAGTAGTATATACAATTCCGTTATCACCCAATTTAAAATTTCCTGAGTTCTTTAAAGAATTAACTTTCATTATAGCCCCCGGATTACTTACAAAACCAGTAGATGAAACAATCAGATCAGTTGAATTAAGTGTAATGTTTCCTGTGTTTTCAAAATTAGCGGATTGTACTGTCAAGGTGCCTTGTCCTACAAAATTTTGAAAATTCTGAAATAAAGAACCGGAACTAAAAATAACATTACCTGTTACTTCCATATTCCCATCGTTCACCGTTTGAGAGGTAGAACTCATCGTTAAACTACCCGTTATTTTGACATTTCCTGTACTGTTATTAGAAAAACTTCCTCCATTATAAGTAAAGGAAGCGGGTTGGAATTTTCCGGAGTTACATATTTTTCCACCATTGTTTAAAGTGATGTTTCCTGTAACGGTTGCTGTTGGACGAATACATAATTTCTGACCTGAGCCAACCGTGTAATTTGTACTGACCAAACCGCTAAGTATCCAAGTGCAAGTATCCAGATTGCAGACAGAGCCATAAATATTATCAAAGGTTATCACAACATTATCTGTTCCTTTACAGCGATTTGAATCTGTTACCGTCAGATAAAATGTTTCTGAACCGTTTAGTTTTACCGCAGGTTTATCTGTAGTATTATTCGGTACAGGATTACCGGTATTACTGGTCCAATAGTATTGATAAGGAGGCTTCCCGCCTGTAGCTACAGTTGTACCTCCCAAAGAAAATTCCTGTGCGTAAACCGTTGCATCCGGTCCGGCATTGACTGTCGGTTTTGGGTTCACAGTCACTACAACCGTATCTTTTTTGACTATACTCGCACCATCCGTTACCGTTAAAATATAAGAAGTCGTAGAAGAAGGAAATGCTTTAGGATTAGCGACGGTTGCACTTGTTAAACCTGTAGAAGGGTTCCAGCTATAAGTATAGGGCAATGTTCCTCCTTTTGCAGTAGGGATGCCACCTAATGTCACCGTATCACCAACACATATTTTCACATCTGCACCCGCATATACTTTGTGATTCGGATCCACTGTAACAATAACAGTGTCCTTTTTATTTCCACAACCACCTACATCTGTAACAGTTAATATATAAGAAGTCGTAGAAGAAGGACTTCCCTTCGGGTTGGCTATGGTCGAACTGTTTAAACCTGTGCTCGGACTCCAACTATAAGTAAAAGGAGCTGTACCATAAGTTACTGCTGGATTTCCTCCCAACAAAACGCTATCTCTTTTTAAAATTGCAGTATCATTACCTGCAAAAACTCTCATCTCTGGTTTCACTGTCACGACTTTACTTGCAGTAGCATAACAGCCATTGTTATCAATAACAGTCAGCACATAGGTTGTTGAGACAGTTGGAGTTGCTGTTGGATTAGCAACGGTATCATTGCTTAAACTTGCGTCATACGTCCATACATATTTATAAGGTGATGCACCACCTGAAGCTGTTGGGCTTCCGCCAAGGTTTACCAAAGTCCCTTTACAAACTGTTTGCAGCGAACCCGCATTTGCAACAGGAGAAGGGATGACCGTTAAAGTGATTGTACTCGTTTTGATTCTTCCCTGAACATCGGTAACGGTAAGTGTATAGGTTGTGGTGGAACTTGGGTTCGCACTTGGATTGGCAACAGCTGTCGAACTCAAACCGGTGGCAGGTGCCCAATTATAAGTATAAGGAGCTTTTCCACCCATCGCAGCAGGTTGTCCTCCAATAAGGGTTGATTTAGAGGAACAAACTGTCTGAGCGAAACCTGCATTTATCATTAATGGCATAGCAGGGAAAGAATGTATACTCAGTTTTGCTTCAGGAACTGAAATATAAGAAGCGTATCTGCCAACAAGTAAATTTGAAACCTCTACTAATCCGTAATTTTGAAGTTGACTTGAATTTTTTAATTCCAGCGTATTCGCATAAATTATTGTTCCGTAATTATTAAACTCTCCTTCATTTATGATAATGACATTTGATTTTACAGATCCATTATTACAGATTTTTCCGCCATCCAGAATGATATCGCCATTCACAATTCCGCCAGTATCAATACACAATTGCTGACCGGATGAAATCGTATAATTTGTGAACGTAGATGCAGATACATTAATCGTACAACCATCACAATATTGAGCAAAAGAATACTCTGTGAATAACGAAAAACAAAAAAGAGTTAAAATGAATTTAAAAATTTTCATATGAGTAACTTTTTTACACCAAACAACTTCCGAACAATTATACAACTTATACCTGCCTGTCTTTAGTCCAGGATGTACCATCC
>CAZMRM010000188.1:0-3391 GCA_964568515.1 uncultured Chitinophaga sp.
CTTTAAAAATGTTAATGAGTAGATTCTTTTAAGCCTTGGGTGATGTTCTCAAGTCCCTTTATTAAGGAATCCTGGGTGGGCCAGCCGTAGCCAATACGCATATAGCGTTTATCCATATCAAACCAATGCCCTGGACCTACCAATGTTCTGTATTTTGTATAAAGTGTGTCATAAAATGAATCCATGTTTACACGAATGCTTTTTTTGACCCGAGGAAAGCAAATAACACCTGCTTTAGGAGCAACCCATTCCAAATGAGGTTGTTGCTCCATCCACGAGTTTAAAATTGCAAAGTTACTGTTCACTTTTTTCCGGATGGAGGGTAACCAGCTTGCTTTATTCTTTAAAAACTGATACGCAATCTCTTCATCCACAACCGAGTTGCACAAAAATATTTGTTCCTTGGCAGCAAGAAAGGTTTCCTGGAGTTTTTTATTTTTGGTGATGATCCATCCGATGCGTATACCAGGCAATCCGAAGGCTTTGGAAACGGAGGATACGCTGATCACATTTTCTGAAAGCGTTGCAGCCAAAGGCAACAGGGAATTAATAGACAGATCCCTGTAAGTTTCGTCCACTAATAAAAAGCAATTGTGTTTTTCAGCAAGCTGTATCAATTGCAGCATCGTGGTTTCTGAAATGACGGTCCCTGTTGGATTGTGGGGAGTGGTAATACTGATGTATCTTGTGTTAGGTTTAATGAGGGATGCGATCAATTGAACATCTGTTTCAAAACCGTTTTCAAAATGGAGATCCAAAAAATCGATTTCACAACCAATAGCTTTTGGTGTTTCAATATTGGTGGCATAATTAGGTCGTACCACAATCAAATGATCCTGTTTGTCGAGCAGGGAAGTGGCTGCAATAAATAAAGCAGCGGCAGCACCTGCAGTGATCAGAATTTCGTCGGGACTAATAGTTAAATAAGATTGTGCAATGATCTCACGAAGCGCAGGGTTTCCAAGATGATGGCCATAAGCCAGTACCAGTTTGTCGAGGTTCAGATTGAGATCCTGGAATACGGCATCATGAACAGAACTTTCTGCCAGATTACATTCAATGGTATCATAACCCAATTGTTCAGGGGATTCAATCTCTATTGGCATTCGGGTGTATTTCATAGTACGATAAAATGTTAGATAAGGCTGTTTAAAAAGTCAGAGAAACGAATATAAATTAAAAATTGAATTTTTTCATGATTATAAACCAATTGATAGTAAGTATTAATCTACCGTTACCACATAAAAAACGACCGTTCATTAATTATCCATTTAATTTTTTGCATTCAACATCATAAAAGAGCTATTCTTGCCTCCCAACCAACAAATATTAATGAATATGAAAAAACTTTACTTGCGGTTTCTTTAGCTATTTTTTGTAGCCTGAACCTGTCTGTTTCTTATGCGCAGGATGGTTATTTTGAAAGGTAAGAAACAGCGACGAGGGAACAAAAAAGAGACTGCCCTTTTGGGACAGCCTCTTTTTATAAAACTGAGAAGGTTGATTATTTTACTTCACCTTTCATGACATCACTTTTATTTCCTTCTTTTTTATTCCAAACTTTTCCTTCGAAAGAAACAACATCACCTTCTTTTAATGCAGTTGTTGTTCCATCAGCAGCTTTAAGCGTTCCGTTTGGAGAAACAACAGCACCATTTTTTAAAGTGATATCTTTTTCAACAGCAGTTTCAACACCGTTTACACGTTGAGTCAATTTACCGTTTTTATAAGCGATCTCATCTTTTTTGTTATGCTCATCGTGTTGAGCTGTTTGTTCTTGAACTGGTTTAGCCTCTTGTGCATTTGCTGCAAAAGAGAATGCTGCAAATGCAGCTGCTACTACTACGATCTTTTTCATGGTCATTTTGTTTTTAATTATTAAATTACTTAGATTTTGTTTCAAATCCTTATTGATTATTTATCAATAATGGGGATCAATAATTTGATAAGAAATTTGACTGCTGCAAAATGGGAATATTTTTTTGATTGAGAAAAATATTTCAAATAAAAAATCGTAAAGGGGTCTTAAAATATGTTAAAAAGGATCGTTTGAGTAAAATCTGCCACAGTAAACAGTTGTAGCGCTTTTGGTAATAACGGATATATTAAATTCAAGAACAGCCTGGTTTTATTTTATACGCTGTTGTTTGACAAACCTTTATCTTTACTCAACTTGTATGACAGCATTCGGAGCCTGTATTATTGTTATCATCTTTCTGTTGATTGCCTATTTTAACAGAGCAATGCGGGAAGGCTGGTATTTTCTTTTTTACAAAACAGGTTTACAAAAAAAAATTATATCGGAAGTAGAGAAAAGCAGGGTCAAAGATTATCTGAAAAAATTTAATTATTATACTTCTTTATCAGATCAAGGAAAAGAAAAATTTATTGAGCGCCTTTTTATTTTCAAATTCAATACAGAGTTTAAGGGGCGCAACGGGTTAATCGTTACGGAAGAGATGCGTGTGCTCATCTCCGCTTCTGCCATTCAACTTACATTCGGACTGGAGCATTTTCAGTTAGAGACCCTGCAAACTATTTTTATTTACCCTGATATTTTTAAGTTAGCCAAAAACAGTCCTGAATATAAAGGTGCAACTTATCAATATTATATGCATTTATCCTGGAAAGCATTTCAGGAAGGATACGGTAAGCCGGATGATAATCTGAATCTGGGATTACACGAAATGACACATGCGCTGAAATTAAGTCTTTATCTGGGTGACAGTTTCGATGAATTATTTGCTTCCCGGATGGAATTTTGGGAGCAGCTCATGACTGAGAATTTTAAAAAAATAACACAAATGTCTTCCTTTTTAAGAAGCTATTCAAAAGCAAATACAGAAGAATTTTTTGCTGTTTGTGTAGAAGCTTTTTTTGAAAGTCCTCAACAATTTAAAAGAGAACTTGCACAAATATTTCAGTCGCTTAGCTTTTTATTAAATCAGAACCCATTAAATAAAACAGGTGATTATAAAATAAGTGATGGTTACTTTACCGGCAATATTTTTCAAATTCCACAGCCGGAAAATGTTAAAAAATCATATAAATACAGCACCTCGCATTGGTCCATAAACTTAATGCTGATCGGTTGTATCGGTTTTTTACCTGCAGTAGTGACTGCCCACCATTATTTTCTATTTCCCTTTAAAGGATACTTTCTCCTTTTTTTATTTATCGGAACATGCGGATTAATACAAAGAAGATATTTTTATGAACGCAAGATCTTTATGGGAAAACATTTTATTTTATATTCTTATATCGGTTTTGGAGCAAGTGTTACCATGTTACTGTTAACACTTAATTTTTTTATTCCTGTTTCAGAATCGCACATTGAAAAATTTGAAGTGACCTATATAAAAGGTCACAGAAAGATTTTAAGTGTAGGGCC
>CAZMRM010000188.1:3401-7633 GCA_964568515.1 uncultured Chitinophaga sp.
TAGGGCCCACAAGAAATTTATACATGGAAAATCAATTAAGCGATAATGAACAAGTGATTGATTATCAGCGAAGATTAAATAAAAAATACTTGGTGTTTAGTTATCATTATGGTATTTTAGGCATAATGAAAGTAGATTATTATTTTTTCACAGATAATAAAGATGCATATCCGGATCATGTTTCTAACTGATTTTAACTATACAGCAATGAAATTAAAAATATATCAAATAGATGCTTTTACAGAAAATATATTTGGTGGTAATCCAGCTGCCGTATGTCCTCTAGAAAAATGGCTATCGGATGATGTACTCCAAAAAATAGCAATGGAAAATAACCTTGCAGAGACAGCTTTTTTTGTTAAGAGAAATGGCATTTACGAAATTCGCTGGTTCACACCTGCTGTTGAGGTGGAGCTATGCGGACATGCAACATTGGCTGCAGCGCACGTGTTGTTTAATTATGAAAAGCATGTAGGCAATGAAATTAATTTTTACTCATCACACAGTGGAAAGTTAACCGTTACAAAGCAGGGAGTACTCCTGACACTAAATTTTCCATCCGACCGGCTGGAAAGAATAGACCTGACACCGGAACTAAGAAAAGGATTTGATGAAACGCCGTTAATGGTCTTCAAAGGACGAACAGATTATATGTTTGTATTCGAAAATGAACAACAGATAAAAAAACTAAGACCTGCTTTTTCAATTATTTCTAAATGGAATGTAAGGGGCGTCATCGTCACAGCTAAAGGAGATACCTGTGATTTTGTTTCCCGTTTTTTTGCACCACAATCCGGAATTGATGAGGATCCGGTAACAGGTTCTGCTCATACAACGCTTACACCCTATTGGGCAAATAAATTGCAAAAGAAGGAGCTCAATGCCTTGCAGTTATCAGAAAGAAAAGGAATCTTAAAATGTAAAGACCTGGATAACCGCGTTGAAATAAGCGGGCAGGCAAAGACATACCTTATTGGAGAAATTTATTTATCGTGAGTCAATAATGCATATATACTTCAAACAAATCTTCAAATAATTTTTTATGAAACACGTATTTTTTGTTATTCTCTATTTTATTCTGCCTCTTGTAACAGCAGCACAAATAGAGAACATACCCTTGATCACTGTATATGGAGAAGGTAGAGTGAAGGTTAAACCTGATCATGTGGTCATCGGAATAAGAATTAAAAAACAAATTCCCTCCAATTCGGCGGAAGGTACTACTGCTCTTGAAATATTTAAAACGGACGATACCCGCATACGTTTGTTTGGATTTGATCAAAAAAATATGTCGGAAACGGTTGTGCAGGAAGATGATGGTTCTTACATTAAGGAAGTATTTATAACAATCAATGATTTAAATACATTGGATAAGTACTTATTGGAACTATATAAACTGGGATTTAAGGATTACATCTATATGGATTATAGGATAAAGGAATATATAACCTATAAAAACCAGGCGAAACGGGAAGCAGTGAGTTCTGCCAGAAAAAAAGCCACATTGCTGGCAGGCGAAGTAGGGCAAGCTATCGGAAAAGCCCATCGGATAGAAGAGCTGACGCCGGAAGATTACAATTGGTACGATTTGCATAACGATCGAGGGCTGGAACGAATTACCTTTAAATTAGGAGCAGATGGATATCTCATCGAACCCGGATTTCTTGTTCTTACCTCCAAAGTAAAAGTAAGCTTTGATTTATTGAAGTAAACCTGTGTTTTTATATAACGGGTATTTTTATAAATACATTTTAATCATTTGATTAAAATTTTTGTTTAATTCGGATAGAATGTTTTACTTTGTTCTGTAAAATGATTATTGGTTATGAAAAAAGAAGTAAAACCTGTTGTTGATCCTTCGACGGAGGAAAAGATAAAAAATGCGGCCCGTACCATTTTTCATAAAAAAGGGTTTGCCGGAACCCGAACACGTGACATTGCAGAAGAGGCAGAAATAAATCTTGCACTTTTAAATTATTATTTCAGAAGCAAAGAAAAACTTTTTGACATTATCATGATGGAAAGTTTACAAGGGTTTTTACGATCCATGGTAAAGGTTTTTAATAATGAAGAGCTTTCTTTACAGCAGAAAACAGAATTGTTTGCTAGTAATTACATCGACTTTTTGATTGAGGAACCCGGTGTTCCTTTGTTTGTTCTGAGTGAACTGAGAAATAATCCTACAGCACTTGTTTCAAAAATGAATTTAAAAGCGTTTTTGATGAAGTCTCATTTTATCAAGCAGTTTCAGGAGGAGATAAAAAAAGGTAAAATACCCCCCATTCATCCTATTCATTTTTTAATGAATCTTGCCGGTTTGGTGATCTTTCCCTTTGTTGCCTCTCCGATAATTAAAAACATAGGTGATTTGAAAAATGATGCTTTTAACGGACTGATGGAGCAACGGAAGAAAATGATTCCTCAGTGGATAAAAGCAATGTATAAAATAAAATAATTGCACGAATGATCATTTTATGCGCTTGCTTTTTAGAGTTAATCAAATGATTAAAGATAATTCTTCAAAAAAAATGAAACTTAAAAATGTATCTGCATCATTGAGAAAAATATTGAATTCGGGAGTGTTTCTTCTGGGCAGTGTTGCATCCTTTTCTCAATCCACCGATCATTTAACGATCGATTCCTGTTATGTATTGGCTAAAAGGAACTACCCTCTTATAAGACAGCATGAATTAATAGCACGAACCAGAGATTATTCTGTTGATAATGCTTCCAAAGGATATCTGCCTCAGCTAAGTATAAATGGGCAGGCAACTTATCAATCGGATGTGACACAAATTCCGATAAGCTTACCCGATATGAGTGTTCCTGTTTTAACAAAAGACCAGTATAAAGTGTATGGAGAAATTACTCAACCCCTTACGGATATCGCTGTGATAAAACAGCAGAAGAAATTGATCATTGATACTTATTCCATAGAAGAAGAAAAACTGGAAGTGGAATTATACAGATTGAAGGAGCGTATCAATCAATTGTACTTTGGTGTGTTATTAATTGATGGACAGCTGCAACAAACGGAATTATTAAAGAAAGATATTCAAAGCGGGATAGATAAAATGACAGCTTCACTGGCCAATGGTACAGCACTAAAAAGCAGTTTGAATACTTTGAAAGCTGAATTGCTGAAAACAGGACAACGAATTACGGAATTGAATACCAACCGCACAGGATATATGGATATGCTGAGTTTGCTTCTCAATAAGCCACTAGGTGTAAAAACAACTCTCGAGCCGCCCGTTTCTAAAACTCCGGTACTCACCATCAACCGTCCGGAGTTAAGGCTGTATGAAGCACAAAAGAGAACATTTGTCATACAAGACCGGTTAATCAATGCGAGGAATATTCCGCGCCTGGGATTGTTTCTGCAAGGTGGATATGGCAAACCGGCACTCAATATGCTGGATCCGGATTTTAATTTTTATTACATCGGTGGCGTTCGTCTTAGTTGGAATCTTTCCGCATTTTATACATTTAAAAAAGATAAAAAGATACTATTTATGAACCAGGAGCTGATAGAATTACAGCGTCAGACCTTTTTATTCAATACACAACTCTCACTTTCACAACAACAAGCCGAACTAAATAAGTTGCAGCAATTGATTCAATCTGATGATGAGATTATTTCGCTGCGAAATAGTATTAAAATAACGGCCAATGCTCAATTGGAAAACGGAGCAATAACAGCAATTGATTACCTGTCTTATGTGAATGCAGAGGATCAGGCCAAGCAAAACAAACTGCTTCATGAAATTCAATTATTAATGACACAGTACACGACACAAACCATATCAGGTAATTAAATTTTAAAAAATCAGTACAATGAGAAGATATTTTTTACAAACAATCATCCTGGCTCTTATAATTGTTTGGGGCTCTTGTAAAAATAAAAAAAATGACTTTGATGCTTCCGGAACTTTTGAAGCAGAGGAAACGATTATTTCTGCAGAGGTTTCCGGTACCCTAAAACAATTCAATATAACGGAAGGACAAAGCCTCAAAACGGGCGAAGTGATCGGATATATTGACAGTGTTCAATTGTATTTAAAGAAAAAGCAATTAGAAGCACAGGTAAGGGCTGTATTAAGTAAACGTCCTGATGTTCAGACCCAATTAGCAGCATTGCAGGAACAACTGATCACAGCGGAGCGCGAACAAAAAAGAGTAAGTAATCTGATGAAAGCAGAGGCCGCTACCGCTAAACAGCTGGATGATGC
>CAZMRM010000189.1:0-6131 GCA_964568515.1 uncultured Chitinophaga sp.
GTCGGTTTAAAAGAGGGATCGTTTAATAAAACAGCATATCCCAGGTTCACGTCCATGCCATTGATGACCGGTTGAACATCTGTTGTTGGAAGAATATCTCTTTCAATTTGCATGGTAGTACCCTCACTAATGTTGTATGAAAATTTACCGTTTACATCCGGATGTATGCCTGCGGCTGATTTATTTAAGCAGCTGACATCTGTTCCATGGATGGTTGTTATCAGATATTGAGATGGATTGGAAGCATCATATTTGATTGGGCTGCCATCGGTCCAGAATGTCAAGGCACCTTTATAAACCATATTTTTTAAATTGATGTAATAGCCGGGCGTTGCTTGTTTACTACTGACACCATTGGAATAACTTTCCTGCAGATCGGTGATGAAGAAATAGGCAGAATCATTCGAAATAAAGCCTGGGGTTTTAGAAAATTCAACACAGGCCATCTGACCGATTCCCTGAAGAAAAGAATTGGCTGGTGCAACATTATTCAGAAAAACAGAAAGGTGGATTTCGCCGAGTGAATCAATGTTATTGGCAACGAAGGATACATAATGCGGATTGATCAAATCGCTGTTGAAATGAACGATACCGGTAGGTTGTACTTTGGTTTTATCATAATGCAAAACCAGGTCATATCCGATGATGTTGTTTACCGGTAAAATGGCTTTGATGGGTAAACAGAAAGAGGGATCGGTACAGGAACCAGAAATGGTTTCTATACTGTAAGGTGGTTGGTTAGGATCAACAACAGATATGTGTATCGTATCGGACCATGTAATTGCACAATGATTATCTCTTGCGTTGGCAGTTAGATGCGCAAGTCCGGCAGTACCCGGCCAAGTGATCTCATAGGGAGGCGTAGTATCGATACCGATCAATGTATTGTTGGCGAAAAATTCAACAGCTGAAATGCTTCCATCAGAGTCGTTTGCACTTGCATTGATTACAACGGGAGTACCCAGTAGTATGGAACTTCCGTCAATTGGATGGGTGATGTAAATGGTGGGGGGAGTATTAACAGGCGGGTCAACCGTAATGGAAACAGAAGCGGAGGATGATACGATACCTTTGTTGTCTGTTGCTTTGGCAACCATGGTAAATGTTCCAGGTATGCTTTTCCATGAAAAGTTATATGGAGCTGTTGTGTCCCGGCCTACAAAGATGGAATTGATATAAAAATCCACCTGGCTTACTGTTCCATCCGTGTCACTTGCAATGGCTTCCAGATTAATAGGTATGTTACTAAAATAAGGTTGTGTGGTTACAGGTTGTATTAGCTGAACAGAGGGCGGGATATTTTTTTTTATGATGATTTGAACAGGCAATGTAGTCTGCTCCTGGCAACTGCCAGCAATTTCTTTTGCTGTAATTAAATGTGTACCTTCTACACTGATCCAATCTATTTGGTAGGGAGCGATAGCGTCTTTCCCTATGAAAACATTATTTATATAAAATTCAACAGCCGAAATGTTAGCCGGATTACTGACCGCTGCATGGATGTTGAGGATATCTCCTTCCAGGAAAGTTGTACCGTTTGTCGGAGAGGTGATTTGTATGTTCGCAACGGCATTGAAAGTAAAGAAAAAAATAAATGGAATGATTGTAAGTTTTACCTTTTTATATCCGGAATAATTATAAAGCATTGCTGATTTTCTTTTTAAACGTTTGTTACTGCTGATTTTATCGAGTACAAATTTCCATATTGCAATGCATACTTTTAAATAATGAGGGTTATCATTAAGTTAATAGTGTTAATTTAACGTGAATTAAATTTTCTAAACGATTTATAGTTATTGTGAGTATGAACAGATGAAAAAAAGGCCCTCTCCATATTATGAAGAGGGCCTTTTTGAAATTTTAAAATGAGACTATTTGATATTATCGATCACAATACGTTGTGTAATGATAAAATTTTCATTGTAAACTTTCAACAAGTACATACCAGCTGCAATATTTTCAACACCGATCTCTTGTTTTTCATTTGCATTTACCATAGTAGAAATAATTACTTGTCTACCTTGTAAATCCATTAATTCAACTATCGCTCTTTCCGGAGATATCACATTCAGAATACTGTTAACAGGGTTTGGATATGCCTGAACACTAATGCCGGATGAATTAGTAGAAATACCTGTAGTGATGTTTCCTTTCAGTTCAAATTGAACCTGTTTACCATTTAATAAACCTCTTACAAGAGAAAGGTCAGTATTGCTAACATTACCGGTAAGCGTTTTGAAACGTAAAGAAACGATGTTTTTATCTGTTTCAATTGCTTTTGCACTGTTTGAAGTCAGTCTTAAAATTTTGTCGTCAGCAGCAACATTGCTGTTTACATCCCTTAAATAAGAAGCTGCACCGACTACTTTATCAAAACTTAATGCATTTTCGTTGAATTTTGTTGCAAGGTCAATAGATACTACATCTTCTGTTGAAACAAAAGAAACAGGAATATCTATGTATCCAACACCTTGTGTTGCCTGATCTAAATTCATGTACATTGTTCCGATAGATGAAATGGCTGCTTCTCTTTTTAATTGTCCGTCAGCAGGAATTGCATCATAGTTACCATTCACATCTCCTAATAATACACCTGTATAATCGGAAGCTGAATAAATGGGGCAAGAAGCAGAATTAGAAACAGGTACGGCCAAACAGAAAGGCACAACCGGTACCTTCGCTTTTGAGAAACCTACACCATCATTTGAAGGATAAGTAGTAGATATTTTGTAGGCCGGTCCGGCAAGTAATGTGCTATCTAAGAACAACCAGTCTTTCGATGGCTGACCATTCGAAGTACCATTGCTGTTATAGTTCCATTGTTGTTTGAACTCTGTAATTGTTTTTACAGAACGTTGATTGATTTGAGAGATATCTCCCGCAGAGATCACACCGTCGGCATTTACGTCAAGTGCAATCGCCTGATAAATATTAGGGATAAAGCTCAAATCATTCACCAATACTTTGTGTCCTAAGCTTGCATCAAAACCATTGATTACCGGTTGAACATCTGTTGCAGGAAGGATGTCTCTTTCAATCTGAATAGAAGAACCATTCACGATGTCGTAAGAGAATTCGCCCAATGTATCCGGTTGAACAGCAACAATGGATTTATTAGCACAGTTTGCATCTGTACCATAAATATTAGTGATCAGATACTGGCTTGGATCGGCACTGTTGTATTTGATTGGGCTGTTGTCAGTCCAGAATTTTAATGACCCGTTGTAAAGTGTGGTTTTTGTATTGATGAAATCACCGGCATCAACCAGTTTAGTGGAAACACCGGTAGCATAACTTTCTTGCAAAGAAGAAATGTCAAACGAAACGGTATCAGCAGCAGCTAAAGCAGGATCTTTTGTAAATTCAACACATAATAATTCACCTGTTCCGTTGAAACCGGCATTGGCAGGAGCTGTAGCATTCAAGTAAACAGAGATATTGATCTTACCTGCAGCTGCATCATTATTTACCACATAAGATGCATAACCAGGATTGATTAAAGCACTGTTTAAAGTAATGTTACCTGTAGCATGAACTTTTGTAGCATCGTAATTTAGTACCAGGTCATATCCGATCACATCTTCCACTGAATCAACAGCAATAACAGGTAAGCAGAATGATGGATCAGTGCAAACACCTGTGATTGTTCCTATTGTATAAGGTTGACCATTTGGATTAACAACTGAAATTGTAACAGCAGCAGAGGTTGTTGAAGCGGCATCATCATCGGTTGCTTTTGCAGTTAATGAATGGGCACCTGCAACAGCAGTATAAGTAGCTTCATAAGGAGCAGAATTATCTACACCAACAGAAACGCCATCAACAAAAAACTCAACAGCAGCAACAGTACCGTCGCTGTCAGCTGCATTAGCTGAAATAGCAACTGCATCACCGATATTGTAAACTGCACCATTCGAAGGTGTTGTGATAGCAACAGTTGGAGCAACATTTACAGGAGGTGTGTTTACATTAATTGAAATAGTATCAGCAGTTTGTGCACCATCATTATCGGTGGCTTTTGCAACAATTGCATGAGTACCTGCAACAGCAGTATAAGCAGCTTCATAAGGAGCAGTATTATCGATACCTACAGAAACACCATCAACCAGGAATTCAACAGAAGTAACTGTACCGTCGCTATCGGCAGCAGTGGCTGTTATAGCAACTGCATCACCGGAGTTAAAGGTGGCACCGTCACTTGGAGCAGTAACAGTCACAGTTGGAGCAACATTGTTGGGTACGGTTACATTGATAGAAACGGTATCAGCAGCCTGAGCACCATCATCATCGGTTGCTTTTGCAATGATCGTGTGTGCACCCGCAACAGCAGTATAAGTGGCTTCATAAGGAGCAGTATTATCTGTACTTACAGAAACACCATCTACCAAAAACTCTACGGAAACAACAGTACCATCTGTATCAGCAGCAGTAGCAGCGATTGCAACAACATCTCCTGCTGTGTAGGATGAACCATCAGCCGGAGTGGTTATACTAACCGTAGGAGCAATGTTGGCAGCAGCAACATTGATATTTACAACAGTAGAGGTTGTTTGAGCAGCATCATCGTCTGTCGCTATTGCAGTAATTGCATGAGCACCTGCAACGGCAGTATAAGATGCTTCATATGGAGCCGTATTATCTACACCAACAGAAACACCGTCAACAAAAAATTCAACAGAAGTAACCGTTCCGTCATTGTCGGCTGCAGCAGCAGTAATTGTCACTACATCACCTACATTATAGGAAGCACCATCCAAAGGAGCTGAAACATTAACGGTTGGTGGCACGTTTGGGATTACTGTTCCCAGGTCGCCCATTAAGCTTGGAAGAACAACATCCCCTGCTCCAGGATTCTTAGCAACATAGTTTTCAGGTGCATTGGTTCCTTCCTGAACAAGGATGTTTAATTCATAATGCAGTTCGCCGTTAGTCGTTGTTATTTGTGCGATCAACACTTTGTTGGTTCCGGCTACCGGGCCAATAGCACCGGTAGTGGTATACATGGCACCATCAACTACATCCATCGTGTTACTAACAACTGTTCCATCTGTTAATGCAGCTGTTGCATCTGCTGAGAATCCTAAGAAAGCCGGTGATATAACCGCTGGAGCTGTAATCATACCATCCTGTATGCTTAAAGGAATTCCTATAGCAGCATCATTATTCAATAAAACACCTCCGGTGTTATCAGCAATTGTTATGTTATTTGCTGTTCCGTTATCTTCTGATTTAAGAATACCATGATTTCCGGTAGCAACACCACCCAATGCCATGTAAGAATCAAGAGCCAACAGGTTGTTTTTAATTGAATTTTTTGAAGTTCCTGGAATTGGTGAAAATAATCCGGCAGGATTGTTATAAAATGATCCGGTAGTTGTAAATTTCATACTTTGATCTCTTGTTCCATCTGCATAAACAGATAAAACTTTGTAACCAGGAAGTAAGTCAGCATAAAATCTGTATGTCACAGAACCTGCCGGTAGTGCACCGGTCGGTAAACCGTTTTCGGTTGATTCCTGATCTGCTTGTGCAGCATCAGCAGCATTGGTAACATAGTACTTTTCTACTTCGATCTTCTCCAGCCCTTGAGCGTGAGCGATCATACCAAGTAGCGAAAGCCCCGCACCCAATAATAGTTTTTTTGTTTTCATTTTTGTGGTTTTAAAGTTTTTTTAAAAATTATTTACATTGTTGACCGAATTGTGGCACTAATAAGTTTAAGTCTGCAGCAGTTGTTTGACCATCACCATTGATGTCAGTAGGACAAGGCTGGATTCCTTGAGGCGCTTTAATGGTTGTTGCATAAGACCATTCTGCTAACCAGTTTTTACCGGTTGGAGCAAATGCACCTCTGTAAGCAGCCGGGCTAAAGAAACCATCTGTAGCAGGAACCGGACAACCAGTTACTGACAAAGCCGGACTTGGTGTTGCATCCGGAGCAACAGAAACAGCATTTGTTGTGTTATTGATTGTTAATGCACTGTTGAAACCGGGAACAGTTGCAGCCACTACATTCAGATCTGTAGTTGTAAATTGAGTAAGATCAGCTGCCAAAGATGCAGGTGTATTTCCAATCGTTAAATTGTTGGTGACACCAATGAATGTGTTACATTTAACCTTTAAGGATTGTG
>CAZMRM010000189.1:6141-7546 GCA_964568515.1 uncultured Chitinophaga sp.
CAGTTATGATATGCTTCGCTGGTGCCGGTTCTTGTTCCCAGCGCCTGAACAAGGTTTAAACCGTTTTTGAAATTTGCAAATACAGAGTTATAGATTTCACCTTCGGTTAACTCTTTGGCATTAATGGCAGCAATTGAGCTATTATCAGAAGTAAGGACTGTTTTGTTATTACCAATCATGGTTACATTATAAATAACCGGATGAGAAGCAGGAAGTGTATTTGATTTTTGATCATCAGAATCGGCTTCAAATCCATTGTCCGAATCTAAACTTGCCGTGTTATCGGTTTTAAGACCAAACAGGAACTGAACTTTTCCGGTGTATCCAAGGTCCCAGTCAAACATGTCATCATTACCAAATAAAGTAGCGGCATATTTGATGTTCACATTTCCTCCAAAACATTCGATACCATCATCTGCACAGGAAACAATTTCGATATGATCGATAGTTGTATTTCTACCAACAGAACCAAGTGTCAATGCATTGATTTCATTTCCAACCTGAACGTTCGCTCCTGCAAAACGAATGGAAACATATTTTAAAACACCTGAATTATCGTTGTTATCAAATGCTTCAGAACCTAAGTCAACACCGAAATAAATCCTTGAATCGTTTGGAAAACCTTCAATAGCACCCAACCCGTTTGCAACGGCTAATTTACCAGGTCCGAAAGGTCCGTTCGCAGCCAATGTTAAGTTGTTTGCTGCTTTTCCTAAAATAACCAGACCACCCCACATTCCTTTGTTATTGATGGAATAGGTACCGTCCAAATTATCTGCTACAGCAGTAAATACAATCGGGCAATCAGAAGAACCTGCAGCATTTATTTTTGCACCTCTTTCAATGATAAGAGCCGTCGCATCGGCTGGAGTGGCTGCTGTAGCACCTTTGATCACAGTACCGGGAGCAATGTTTATTGTTTGTCCCGCAGGCACATAAATTTTTTGATCAAGGATGTAATTGTTTAAACAGGTAAGTGAAGCACCGGCAGTTAATTCACCCGCAACAAACCCTGATAAAGTAGAGAGGTTAACATTCGGACGGCTACTAACTGGGGGACAACCACAAGCTTGTCCCAAATTATTTTGTGACGTTGCTTGTCCAAAGCTCGGCAAAATTGCTACTGTTGATAATGCAGCAGTTGCCAAAATTTTTGAAAGTACTCTTTGTTTTTTCATTTGTTTTAAAATTTAGTTCGTTAAAATTTTCATCTTTATTGATGATGGTACAAATATCAATTTTAGAGGGATAGAGAGCGTGATGTAAAATTTATGATATCGTTATTTGTAGATGTAGTTAAGGTTATTACCAGGCTAAATAATTGTGAAGAAGTAAAGGAAATGCTATACGTGTTAACTAATTGTATAGTATTGATTTTTATCTTGTTTGTATTCAGGCGATTGCT
>CAZMRM010000190.1:0-7518 GCA_964568515.1 uncultured Chitinophaga sp.
TGGGGAAATAATATCATTACTGCCGTTCATGACGAAAACAATAAGATCATTGGTTTTTCAAAAATCACTCATGACCTTACTGATAAAAAAAATAAGGAAACAATACAAAGCAATCCAGAACCAATCAGAGAGTTTTTTCTGAAAATACTGGATACTTCTCCTTTCGGAATAATTATAACAGATGCCGAATCAGGAAAAACAATACAGATAAATAAAAAATTTCTTGAAACATTTGGTTACAGTAAAGCAGAAACAATTGATCTGTCCGCTGACAAATTGTTTTTTGTGACAGAAGAAAGCAGGAAAGAATTAACCACTAAATTTAAACAACAAGGATACCTGAAGAATGAAAATGTAATGTGTCTTACCAAAGAAAGAAAAAAAATCAACTGTATTATCTCTGCTGACACGTTCGAAATGGAAGGTAAAAACTATATTCTTTCTGTTTATAACGATATTACAGGAAATTTAAAAGCTCAAGAAACAGAAAGGGCCCTTGTACAAACAAAAGAAGGATTGATGAAGCTTTTTAATGCTTCTCCAACAGGGATTATTATTGCGGATATTGAAATGGGAAGATTGATCGAAGTAAATGAAAGCTTTCTTTCAACCTTCGGATACAAACGTGAAGAAGCAATTGGTTTTACTGCTGACGAATTAGGCTTTGTTTCGAACGAAACACAACTCAGATCATTTACCAAATTAAAAGAACAGGGCTATTTACGAAATGAAGAAGTGCCAGCTATCACTAAAGAGGGAAAAGAAATTGATACCCTTTTCTCTGTAGAACTGTTTGAAATGGACGCTAAACAATGTTTTCTTTGCATGTTTCATGATATAAGCGACATAAAAGAAATGGAGAAAAAGCTTATTGAAAGCGAAAATAAATATCGAAACCTCATTGAAGAAGCAGGTGATGTTTTATACACATCCGATGCATATGGAAGATTTACTTATATAAACCAACGTGTTAGTAATCTTACCGAATACTCAAGCGACGAATTGATCGGAAAACATTTTTCTATATTGATTGCTCCTGAATGGCAGGAAAGAGTTCAAAATGCATATCTGGAACAGTTCAAAAACAAGACACACGAAACTATAATGGAGTTTCTTATTCATACTAAATCGGGTAAGGAAAAATGGGTGGAACAGATTGTCATTATGCAAAAAGAAAAAAATACGATACAAGGATTTCAATGCATTGTGCATGACATCACTGAACGAAAAAAAGCAAATCTTTTGCTGGCCGAACAAAAGAAGATAATTGAACAAAAAAATAAAAACATTCTTGACAGCATTAATTATGCAAAACGTATCCAGGATGCCATATTCCCTCCGGATGAGCTCGTTCAGGAGTTGCTTCCTCAGTCATTTGTGTTATTCAAACCCAAGGATGTCATTGGTGGTGATTTTTACTGGATGGAAAAATTTGATAACAAAACCTTTATTGCAGCTGTTGATTGCACTGGTCATGGAGTACCTGGCGCCCTTTTAAGTATTATCGGTTATAATTTACTAAGTAAATCTATTAACGAAAGGGGACATACCAAACCCAGTGATATACTCAATGAGTTAAGCAGAGGCATTAATAAAACCTTGAGAAAAACAAAAGACAATACGGCAGTAAAAGATACAATGGATATTGCATTATGTTCAGTCAACAGAGAAACCAGTACACTCGAATTTGCAGGTGCATATAACTCTTTGTATATAATCAGAAAGAATGAGCTAATCGAAATACCTGCCGATCGTTTTCCCGTAGGAGTAATTCTAGACGGGGAGTTGCGTAAATTTACCAATCATCAGATGAAACTGGAAAAAGGAGACGCCATCTACTTATTCAGCGATGGATATCCAGACCAGTTTGGCGGACCCAATGGTAAAAAACTAAAATACAATGGATTTAAAAAAATACTTCTTTCCATTCAAGACCTCTCTGTTCATGAACAAAAGGAGGCATTGAACAAGACCTTTAATGAATGGAAATGGACAAATGAAGACCAAACAGACGATATTTTGGTTATAGGAATAAAAGTATAAACCATATACATCTTAAAAATCTATTAATTATAGATATTCATTCAGGCAATGACACATGGGAACAGTCTAAAACCGGATTGGACAATTTATATTTTAACTATAACTGCAGTTCCACGCCAGGATCCCAAAATACTTTTTTAAAATGTTTTACCTGATCCTTCACGACTTTGACACCTTCTTTTTCCAATAGTTCCTTCATTAAAGTTGGTGTTTCAAAATGATGCTTACCGGTAAGCAAACCTTGCTGATTTACTACCCGATGTGCAGGCACTTTCTTTTTTTGTGAACCCGCATTATTCATTGCCCAACCCACCATACGTGCAGAACGTGCAGTACCCAAATATCTGGCAATGGCACCATAACTTGTCACTCTTCCTTTTGGTACAAGTCTAACCACCTCATATACATTTTGAAAAAAATCTTCGTGTTGTTTCATGAATTCAAAGCAGTTATTTATAATTGAAATTGAAGGTAGCAAATCTTAAAACCAAGATCGGAAAATTTCTTTTCATAATATGTTTTGATATTGGTTAGCGCTTCGTCCCGTTGGATAGCATCTGCATATAAATCATTTGTGCTATCAATAAGCTTTAAATTATTTTCTGCAATTGTATCCTTCGTAAATTCAAAAAACGGTTCATTGTCAGTTTTTAAATTCACATATCCTCCGGGTTTTAAAATTTTTTTGTACCGGTTAATAAACATCATATTGGTTAAACGGTTCCTGACACGTGTTTTTTGAGGCTGAGGATCAGGAAAAGTGATCCATATTTCAGATACCTCGTGTTCACAAAAACAGGATTCAATAAAATCGATCCGTGTACGGATAAAAGCTACATTATCCATTTTATTTTCAATGGCCATTTTAGCACCTGTCCAGATACGGTTACCCTTTATATCCACACCAATAAAATTTTTATCCGGAAAACGTTTCGCCAATCCAATAGTATACTCTCCTTTACCACAACCAAGTTCTACAACGATGGGATTGTTATTCTTAAAATAATTCTTATTCCAGTTTCCTTTTAAAGGGAGTCCGTCTGCTTTTGAGTCCTCAAAGGAGAGGAAAAAACAATTATTAAATGCTGAGACTTCTGCAAATTTTTTTAACTTTCTTTTCGCCATTATCAATATAATTACCAACATCATTTGGCTGATCGTATCAAAGCCTTATTTTTACAAAAATAACAATTAATGCCTCAGAAAAAACGTATACTGATTTGCCCATTGGATTGGGGACTTGGACATGCCACCCGTTGTATTCCAATTATCCGGCTGCTGCAAAATAAGGATGCCGAAATTATCATTGCAGGAAGCGGTCGCTCATTCATGTTATTAAAAAATGAGTTCCCTGCTATAGCTTTTATGGATTTACCCGGATACGATATTCAATATGCAAACGGTTCGCTTGCACTAAAACTTTTCTTATCCACCCCCAAAATATTCAAAGCAATAAAAAAAGAACATCGGTTGTTGGAAAGAATCATTACGGAAAAAAACATAGACATTGTCATTTCTGATAATCGTTTTGGATTATGGAACAAACAAGTGAAAACTGTTTTCATCACGCATCAGTTATTAATAAAAGCACCTATTGGTGAGCGATTATTATACCGCATCAATCAGTATTACATCAACAAATTCAATAGTTGCTGGATACCCGATAAAGGTGGCTCCGATAACCTGGCAGGAGCACTTTCTCACCCGTATCCGTTTCCCTCCAACGCTCTTTATATTGATTTTCTTTCCAGGTTTCAATCTTCTACAGCTCCGGCTAATTTTTCCATACCCGGATTAAAGCCTTCTTATGATGTGGTAATGATCCTTTCGGGGCCGGAACCACAACGAACAACTTTTGAACACATTCTTTTAAATCAGGCATTACAGGTTCCACTTCAATTTTTAATTATTCTGGGATTAACAGAAAAGGAACAAAAGGTGCAAACGAAAAGCAATATTGATTTGGTATCTCATCTGAATACTGCTGATATGCATAAAGCGCTCCTGTCTGCCGACCTTATTGTTACAAGAAGTGGCTATTCCACAATAATGGATCTGGCTGCTCTAAAAAGAAAAGCAGTATTTGTACCTACACCCGGACAAACCGAGCAACAATATCTGGCAAAAAAGTGCAAAGAAGATGGTATTGCTTATTTTGAAAATCAATCCGAATTCAATTTGCAACGGGCACTCGAAATCGGAAAACAATACAGAGGGTTTGAAGGATATAAAGAAATGAAGGTATCTGATGAGTTAGAAAAGCAAATAGACCGGTTGTTAATATAAAAGGAAGAATTTTCTGCAACTGGTTTACCCTCTTGCCAACGTAAAAGAAAAGGTGGTACTTTCTCCTTCTATGCTGGATGCGCTAATGGTTTGATCATGTGCTTCTATGATGTGCTTAACAATTGCCAGTCCTAAACCTGTACCGCCCTGTTCCCTGGAACGGCTTTTATCTACCCTGTAAAAACGTTCAAACAAACGTGGTAAATGTTGTGGTGCAATCCCAATTCCATTATCGGCCACTTCAACAATGATGCTCTCCCCTTTATCATAAAAATTAATTTTTGTTTCGCCATACTCTTTTCCATATTTTATGGAATTAACAACAAGGTTGGTTAATACCTGGCGTATTCTAAATCTATCAGCATAAACGTAAATAGATTTTGCTTCGCTTTCAACTGATAATATGATACCTTTACCGGTGGCCTTCATTTCCTGTGAATCCAGAATATCTTTACTCAATGCAACAATATCGAATCGTTCGGGCTCTAACTGCAATTCTCCTGTTTCCAGTTGAGAAATAGCTTCCAGATCATCTACAATTGTGATCATTCTGTCTACACTTCTTTCGGCACGCATCAAGTAATCCTTATTAATGGTCGCATCCTCCAATCCTCCGTCCAATAATGTCAGCACATAACCCTGAATATTAAAAATCGGCGTTTTTAATTCATGTGATACATTTCCCAAAAATTCTTTTCGATAGACTTCCAGTTTTTTCAATCGATCAATTTCATCTTTACGATCATCTGCCCAGGCAAGGATTTCTTTGTTCAAATTTTCGATCTCATATCCTTCACGTGGCTCTTGTTCATTATCATCTCCGTGGTTTCGAAAATTCTTTACAGTGATAAATAATTGATTTACTTTTTTAAACACCAGGAAATTAATACATATAAATAAAAGAAAAGCTGTAAAAATTGAAACTACAAAAACAATAGCTGCCAATTCATATGTGGAAACGGTGTGTGTGTCGTATAAAATAAAAATACTTGCCGATATCAAAATGGCAAGTACGAATGCTATCATTAATAACAAGAATTTAGGTGAAGTAGATTTCATGGAAAGCTGTCGTCTTAATTATCAAACAAGATAATAAATAAAATTTCAGAATGGATCAGAAGCTGAGTGATAGTATCAAAATTCAAATTTGTATCCGATTCCCTTCACGGTCCTGATGAAATCTTCACCTAATTTTTCACGTAATTTACGTATGTGAACATCAATTGTACGATCGCCTACCACAACTTCTCCTCCCCAAACTTTATCCAATATACTTTCGCGGGTAAATACTTTACCTGGTTTTGAAGCAAGGAGTGCAAGAAGTTCAAATTCTTTTTTTGGAAGGTTGATCTCACTACCGTTTTGAACAATCAGATAACGTTCTCTGTCTATCCTTATGCCTCCCATTTCTACTTTCTCTCCTGCCGATGTATCCGGGTTTCCACTTCTTCTCAATAGCGCTTTGATACGACTTATCAGAACACGCGGTTTAATGGGCTTGTTTATATAGTCATCTGCCCCCACTTCAAAACCTGCAATTTGAGAATAATCTTCATTGCGTGCGGTTAAAAACGCAATCATTACATCTTTTAGCCCTGGTAAATCCCTAATTTCCCTGCAGGTTTCAATGCCATCCATATCGGGCATCATAACATCGAGTATAATGATATCCGGATTTTCTTTTTTTGCTACTGCTACGGCTTCTTTTCCGTTATTAGCAGTAAAAACCTGATAGCCTTCTTTCTTAAGATTGTAACTTAAAAATTCTAAAATATCAGCTTCATCATCCACTAATAGTATTTTGTTCTTCGTCGTATCCATACTTTTTTTTCAAATTTAATTCCGTGTAAAATTGATGTTATATCCTCATTTATGTGTTAATTCAAAATTAAATTAATGTTAACAAACAAGAGCTTTTCTTTATTTTACCTGGGGTTTATTCAAAAAATCCAATATAAAGTTAAAATAAAAAGTATTGGGTACGACATCCTTTGTGATTATGGATTTTATGGATTGGTAAGAACGAGTTTTAAAAAGCCTGTTTGATCCTTATTTCGGATCGTAACAAAATAAA
Source organism: uncultured Chitinophaga sp. (assembly GCA_964568515.1). Classification (GTDB taxonomy): domain Bacteria; phylum Bacteroidota; class Bacteroidia; order 2-12-FULL-35-15; family 2-12-FULL-35-15; genus 2-12-FULL-35-15. The sequence goes on from CAZMRM010000190.1 coordinate 6,404, forward strand.
CTCCGGGAGGTTCTTCTAATTTTATGGAAATCAGCCGACGGTTTTGAGTATTCGTACCGTATATTAATTTTCCGTTAATATCTTTTATTTCGATGGAAGTTAAATCATAGGTATATCCAAGATCGATGGAAAACTCATGTTGTGCCGGATTGGGGAATAATTTTAATTTGCTGGAAAACTCTTCATTCTGGTTAATTCCGGAAACATTAACCGCATAACAACCCGAAAGGGTCCTGCATCCGTTTATCATGGCACTCACCGCATAGTTACCATTTTTTCCGGGAATAAAAACCTGTCCCGTTTGCCCGGTTATAGGCGTATTGCCTTTATTGCAATCCAGCCATTGATAGTTAGCAGCTCCTGCCGAGGCCGTCAACACGTTACCTGTTTGAGAAACATTTAATGCACCCGGTTTAACAGGTACCGCAGCTGTTGCTATATAAGCGATCGAAAGCTTTACCATTTCAAAATAATAGTTCCAGTTAAGTGTACTTGCACGATCCTTTGCGCTGTGATAAAAAGGTGTATAATCTTTTTTTGACCAGCATTCTCCCAGCAGCAAAGCACCGTATGTTGGCCAGAATGAAGCATGATCACTATCTGATGTGCCTGGATTCACTACGTTGCCTATAATATCCAGATTATAGGTTTTAACCAGTTTTAAAAGCAGATCCTTTATGGCGATGGAATTAGCATTGTTATTCAGATCAATATCAAAAATTTTATCATTATCACCATCATAAGCGCTCATGTCAATATTCAAAACACCAATAATTTTTTCATTCTTTGCCGCCGCATTCTTAGCATAATATCTACTGCCGTTCAGCCCCGTTTCTTCTTCATCCCACAAGGCATATACAATGGTACTTTCGAAACAGTATTTGGATAAAATTCTTGCTGCTTCCAGCACCGTGACTGTTCCGCTTAGGTTATCGTCTGCACAATAATCGGCTACTGCATCATAATGTCCGCAAATAATAAAAATATCATCTGGTTTTGTTTTTCCTTTTTGAATGGCATACACATTTCTTCCACCTGTTGCACCTGCTTTGTAAACTTGATCAACCGCAGTGAGTCCAAAACTATTTAATTTTTCTTTGAGATAATCTGCTGCC
>CAZMRM010000191.1:0-7510 GCA_964568515.1 uncultured Chitinophaga sp.
CAGCAAAAAATGGAAGATGTACGTTCAAAAATTTGTAAAGAACAAAATAATACGATCCGTATTTCCATTTCTGAATTAAAAAAATTGCATCCTCTTTCTACATATTTATACGAACTGCTGAAACCCTATGGTTTTAATGGTGCAACAGCAACAGCTGTCTTAAGTATCTTGAATGGTGAATCAGGAAAAGAGTTTTTTGGATCCACGCATCGCCTGGTAAAGGACAGGAATTTTTTAATTCTAGAACCACTTGCTACACCCGTTGTTTTAGATGAATATTTTATTCATAAGGATCAGACTGAATTAAAAATTCCCGGAATTTATTTAAAATTTAAAACAGCGATCAGTAAGAAAAAACCTTCTATTTCCACTTCCCCGGCTGTTGCCACACTCGATCTTGATAAACTTCAGTTTCCGTTAATTCTAAGAAAATGGAAAACCGGTGATACTTTTTATCCTTTAGGAATGAAGGGGAAGAAAAAGCTGAGTGATTTTTTTATCGATAATAAATTATCCCTGATCGAAAAAGAAAATACCTGGCTGTTGTGCTCTGATAAAAAGATTGTTTGGATCGTAGGAAAGCGATTGGATGAACGGTTTAAGCTAACTTCAAAAACAAAAAATGTTTTTATCGTTGAACAATCCTGAGAGAATTATTTAGCAAAGAGGGCTTGAAAAAACCGTGATTAAATTAACACTCTTTATCTATAAAATTTCGTACATTCGTTCCACTTATTTCCACTTATGGAGTCCATTATCAAACTTTCCAATATTGCAAAAGCGTATAAGATAGGCACAGAAGTTATTCATGCATTACGCTCTGTATCGCTAGAGATATACAAAAATGAGTATGTTGCGCTGATGGGGCCTTCCGGAAGCGGAAAATCCACTTTAATGAATGTACTGGGATGTTTGGATACTCCCAGCAGCGGTGAATATATTTTAAATGGAATCTCTGTTGCTCAAATGCCTGATAATTCACTTGCCGAAGTAAGAAACAAAGAGATCGGATTTGTTTTTCAATCATTTAATTTATTACCACGTTCCTCTGCACTGGATAATGTTATGTTACCACTTGTATATGCCGGCTTCACGAAAACGGAACGGATGAATCGTGCGAAGGAAGTATTGGAGCAGGTGGGGCTCGGAGCAAGGATGATGCATAAACCAAATGAATTGTCCGGGGGACAGCGTCAACGTGTTGCTATTGCAAGAGCATTGGTAAACAAACCAGCTATTATTTTAGCAGATGAACCTACAGGTAACCTGGATTCGAAAACTTCTGTAGAAATCATGGGGCTTTTTGAAGAAATTCATAAAAATGGCAACACCATTATTCTGGTAACACACGAAGAAGATATTGCACAACATGCTCACCGGATAGTGAGATTAAAAGATGGGATCGTGGAGAGGGATTATCAGAATGATACAATTACTACCATTAGTTCACGCGCCGTATAATATATTAGCACATGACTTTTAAAGTATATACAAAAACCGGTGATAAGGGACAAACCTCCCTTATTGGCGGAACCAGGGTCCCTAAGCATCATATCCGAATTGAAGCCTATGGGACCGTGGATGAATTAAATTCATATGTCGGTCTTATCCGCGATCAAAAAATAGATGCCCGGACAACTGAATTGCTAATTGAAATTCAGGACAGGCTCTTTACAATCGGCTCTATCCTGGCATCCGATCCGGGAAAAAGCAAAATGAAAATTCCTGATTTAAAAGAAGAAGACGTAACATTGCTGGAAAACGAAATGGATAAAATGGATGAATCGCTTCCGGAAATGAAATCATTTGTTTTACCAGGGGGGCATACCACTGTTTCTTTTTGCCATATTGCACGTTGTGTTTGCCGCAGGGCAGAGCGCCTTGTCATCCATTTATCAGAAACAGAAGAGGTTCCGCCCCTGGTTATTAAATACCTGAATCGTTTGAGTGATTACCTGTTTGTTTTATCACGTAAATTAAGTCTGGAGTTAAAAGCGGTTGAGATTCCCTGGAAGCCCCGCATGTGATAATTTCCTGTACTTTCAAAATATTGATTTCAACTACTTTGGAAGAAATTCAGGTTGTTCATTTTAAAAAACAGTGCTTACCTGTTTGAAAAGTGGAATAAATTTTTACTTTTGCACAAAAATGGATCTGGCCGGGATTTTAAAATTTTTTAAAAAATTTTCGTTTCGGCTCTAATAAATTAGAATTATGTACTGGACACTCGAATTAGCAAAAAACCTGGAAGATGCTCCATGGCCGGCATCAAAAGATGAATTAATAGACTTTGCAATCCGTTCCGGAGCTCCGATGGAAGTAATTGAAAACCTTCAGGAAATTGAAGATGAAGGGGAAATTTACGAATCCATCGAAGAAATTTGGCCGGATTATCCTACAAAAGAAGATTTCTTCTTTAATGAAGATGAATATTAATCAAAAGCGTCACTTGGTGGGCGCTTTTTTGTTAGATTCATACACCCTCTGTTAATTTGTCAGACTTTCCGGAAGAGGAATAACTTTTGACTATCCCCCCTGATTTTTAAGTTCCCTTAAGCACCTTGTTTCCCTTTATCAGCAAGGATTTTCGCCCGAAAATAAAAATCGTAAAACAAAGCCAAAAAATGGCTATTTTTGCAATCCTTTAATGCATACTAAACAAATTAGCGAATGTTAGATTTTATAACCAAAAGCGTTTCCAAATTGTTCGGAACCAAATCAGACAGAGATTTAAAAGAGATACAACCCATTGTTGATAAAATACTTGCCATTTATCCGAGACTCAGCAGCTTAAGTAACGATGAGCTAAGGGCAAAAACCACAGAATTTAAAAAACGGATAGCCGATCACTCCTCTGTTGAAAAAGAAGAAATTGCTTCACTTCGTAAAAAAATAGATGACAATCCTTCTTTGGATATTGAAGAAAAAGAAAATTACTACGAACAAATTGATGAGCTGGAAAAAACGATCATCAAAAAGAATGAAGATATTTTAAATGAAATATTGCCGGAAGCTTTTTCCGTTATAAAAGAAACGGCCCGCCGCTTCTCTGAAAATCCTGTACTCGAAGTAACAGCGACTCAAATGGATCGGGATCTGGCTGCTAAACGCCAGTCCATCGAAATTAAAAGCGATAAAGCGTATTGGAAAAACTCATGGGTTGCCGCAGGAAACACTGTTACCTGGGATATGATACATTACAATGTACAGCTCATTGGTGGTATCGTTTTACATCAGGGAAAAATTTCGGAGATGGGAACAGGTGAAGGTAAAACCCTTGTTGGAACATTACCTGTATATCTGAATGCACTTACCGGTTTGGGTGTTCATATAGTAACAGTAAACAATTATCTCGCAAAACGTGACTCGGAATGGAACGGACCATTATTCGAGTTCCATGGTTTATCAGTGGATTGTATTGATAAACATGAGCCTAATTCGGAAGACCGTCGTAAAGCATACGCTGCGGATATCACTTTTGGCACGAACAACGAATTTGGTTTTGATTACCTGCGGGATAATATGGCACGTAGCCCGGAGGATCTCGTACAACGTAAACACAATTATGCTATTGTGGATGAGGTGGATAGTGTATTGATTGATGATGCACGTACTCCCCTAATTATTTCCGGCCCTACCCCAAAGGGTGATAATCATGAATTCGCACCTTTAAAACCACGTATAGAACGCATTGTGAATGCACAACGTGCATTTATAAATACAGCCTTAACAGACGCAAAACGCCTGATCGCTGAAGGGAAAACAGGTGAAAAAGAAGGAGAGGGCGGCCTGGCACTATTACGCGCCTATAGAGGTTTACCTAAAAACAAGGCACTCATTAAATTTTTAAGTGAGCCGGGCATGAGAGCTATCTTGCAAAAAACCGAAAACCATTACATGCAGGATCAGTCAAGGGAAATGCATAAAGTAGATGCTGAACTCTTTTTTGTGATCGATGAAAAACATAACTCCATAGAATTAACAGAAAAAGGTCTTGAATTAATTTCCACCTCTTCCGAAGATGCTAAATTCTTTGTTTTGCCGGATGTAGGTGCAGAGATCGCTGAGCTTGAAAAAGCCACACTCTCTTTGGAAGAAAAAGCAAAGAAAAAAGATGAACTGATTCGTGATTACTCTATCAAATCAGAACGTGTTCATACCATTAACCAACTTCTTAAAGCATATACCTTGTTTGAAAAAGACGTGGAATATGTAATTATGGATGGTAAAGTTAAAATTGTGGATGAACAAACCGGTCGTATCATGGAAGGCCGCAGATATTCCGATGGTCTGCATCAGGCAATAGAAGCTAAAGAAAATGTAAAAGTAGAAGCTGCCACCCAAACTTATGCAACGGTTACCTTGCAAAACTATTTCCGTATGTACAGCAAATTGGCGGGTATGACAGGTACTGCTGAAACGGAAGCAGGGGAATTCTGGGATATTTATAAACTGGATGTAGTCGTTATTCCTACGAACAGACCGATTCAGCGAATTGATCATGAAGATCTGGTGTATAAAACCAAACGTGAAAAATACAATGCCGTAATTGAAGAAGTTGTAAAATGTGTACAAGCCGGAAGACCGGTACTGGTTGGTACTACATCCGTTGAGATTTCAGAACTTCTAAGTCGTATGCTCAAATTACGTGGTATCAAACACAATGTACTGAACGAGAAATTGCACCAGCGTGAAGCTGAAATTGTTGCTGAAGCCGGACAAGCAGGAACCGTAACCATTGCAACCAATATGGCCGGACGTGGAACTGATATTAAACTGGGACCAGGAGTTAAAGAAGCAGGCGGATTAGCCATTATAGGAACAGAACGACATGAAAGCAGACGCGTGGACAGACAGTTGCGCGGACGTGCCGGTCGTCAGGGTGATGCAGGATCATCACAATTTTTTGCTTCCCTGGAAGATGATCTGATGCGTTTGTTCGGTTCCGAACGTATTGCCAAACTAATGGACAGAATGGGAATTCAGGAAGGAGAAGTGATACAACACGGAATGATCACCAAATCCATTGAACGTGCCCAAAAGAAAGTAGAAGAAAATAATTTCGGTATACGTAAACGTTTGATCGAATACGATGATGTCATGAATTCACAACGTGAAGTCATTTATAAAAAAAGACGTCATGCCTTATTCGGAGAACGTTTGGCTGTTGACGTAGCCAACTCTATTTATGATACCTGCGAAACCATCGTAAATGAATATCATAATGAAAGGGATTTTGAAGGATTCAATATTGAAGTGTTACGCGTTCTCACTATCGAACCACCGATTTCCGAAGAAGAGTTCAGCAAACTGAATGCACAGGAAATTACAGAACGTTTATACAAAAAAACCGAAGCTTCTTATACAAGTAAAAATGAAGTAATAGCAGAAAAAGCATTTCCTGTTATTAAAGATGTTTACGAAAATCAATCCCAGAAATTTGAGAACATTGTAACACCTCTTTCAGATGGTATAAAAACATTGCAGGTTGTTATTAATTTAAAACGTGCCTATGAAACCAAAGGACTTGAGCTTGCTTTAGGCCTTGAAAAAGGAACTGCACTTGCCATGATTGATGATGCATGGAAGGAACATTTGCGTGAAATGGATGAACTGAAAACATCTGTTCAGAATGCAGTATATGAACAGAAAGATCCTTTGTTGATTTACAAATTTGAATCATTCGAATTATTTAAACGCATGGTGAGTGAAGTGAACAAAGAAATGGTCTCTTTCTTACTACGCGCTAATTTGCCAAACGAAGGTGATCAGAATACTGTTCAACAGGCAAGGGTACAAGCTCCGCGAAGAGAACAAGTACAAACCAGCCGCAGCGAAACACCGGTACAAACCCCTGAAACTGCTGAGAATAAACCAAAACAACAACCCGTAAGAGCCGAACAGAAAATTGGCAGAAATGACCCTTGTCCTTGTGGCAGCGGAAAAAAATACAAAAACTGTCACGGTCAGTAATTATGACCTTAACATCTGAACTAAAGCGCTCTGTATTGATTACAGGGCGCTTTTTATTTACAATGCTTACAAAAGCTATACGGATGAATATTCGTATTTACAATGTTTTTTTATAAATTTCAAATTGATCCTGGCCTTTCTATGTTACTTTTCTTTTTAAGTAGGCTCCTTTCAAAGCACCATCAGATCAAAGGATGTTCTTTTTATGGAAAATGTAGTCTCTGACAGCGTTTATACAACTCAAACATAAAATCATTTTGAATCATTTTGAATCATTTCCCAATTTCTGAGTTCAAGAATAAAAATTTTAATCATATCCCCCTTTTATGAAAAAATAACAAATCAAAGAAATACATGTTTTATCTTTTATCCTGCTATCAATACTGATTTGCAGCCATTGCTTTACTTTTTCCACTCCCTCGTCAGACAGTTAATGTTTGTTAAGCCATCGGTACATTCATTTTAGTTCCTCTAACTTTGTCGCATAAAAAGAACCGATAATCCTTTCAAACCAACCAATTACTAAGTTGTTGTTTTTGAAGATTTAAAATTCAATAGATTTGAAACATTAATTAAAAAGCACCATGATAAAAAAAGCTATCGCCTGTATTATCTTATTTGTTACTGTTAAAAGCTATTCACAAGAACTTAAGAATAAATTTGTGATCAACGGAAATGTATCACATTCTCAATTTGATTATGATCTGAATGTTTCCAATGCATTATATGAATCTCAAAAGAACAATAATAACTTAATCAATATCAGTGCAGGTTATTTCTTAACAGATAATATTTCTGTAGGTCTGTTCGGTTCATTTCAAAAAAATCTAACGAACCGAACAGATAATTCTTTTTCCTATAAATCAACCACTGTTTACAATAGTTCCGGTTTATTTGCACGTTATACTAAATTAATGAAAGAAAGCTCTTTCGGTTTTTTCTTTGAATTAGAGACCGGATACAGTTGGGGGAAACAGGCAAATAGGAGTACGGATACAACGAATATGATCAGCCATTATGATAATAGATTTACACAGATAGCAGTAAGCCTGAGTCCAGGACTTATCTATTTTATCAACAAGAAATTTAGTGTTGAAACCCGATTAGGAAGTTTGTCCGCTTATACAGGAAAATTGAAGTACTTTGATTCACCTGAGATCAAAAATTCAGGATTCGATTTAAATTTTTCCTTGACCACTATTAGTGCAGGATTCAGCTATTATTTTGGCGGGAAAAAGACAACAGAATAAGACAGTATATATAATAAAAGTTAATATTCAATTAAAAATACAAAAACATGATAAGAAAATTAGTTGTAGCATCAATAATAACATTTACTTGTATCCATACCGGATCTGCACAGGAAAATAAAAATCGTTTCATGGTTAATGGTAATGGAAACTTTAGTACCGGCAAAAGAGAAATAGGTTATATCAATAACGCTGACAACAAAAACATACAACGGGATACGTATGGAAATGTTGATTTAAATATTGGTTATTTTCTTACTAATAAACTTGCAATTGGTATTACAGGT
>CAZMRM010000192.1:0-7500 GCA_964568515.1 uncultured Chitinophaga sp.
GATGACGTGGTACCTTTTCTATGGCCTTCAATACCTCCTGGTTTTCAATCCCTTTTTCTTTTAACAACAGAGCCAGCTGCCTTCTTAGCCCCTTATGCCTGTATGTATCATTACTCATGGATACAAAATTAACACATATGTATTGATAATTCGCAGTTATTTTTCAAGATGACATTGTGGAAAAAAGTATTTTTGTGTATATAAACGTTAATACATTTTATGATAAAAATAGGTGTACTTGGTGCAGGTCATTTAGGCAAGATACATATCCGCTTGTTAAAAGAGATTGATGCATTTCAGCTGGTAGGTTTTTATGATACGGATCCGGAAGCTGGAGCAGCTGTGGAAAAAGAATTTGATATCAAACAATTTTCTTCTATTGAATCACTGTTGGAACAAGTGGATGCTGTTGACATTGTTACTCCTACCATCACTCATTATCATTGTGCTTCTATGGCCATAAAAAAGTCTAAACATATCTTTATTGAAAAACCGGTTACCAATACAGTAGAAGAAGCAAAAAGCCTGATCGGCTTATCAAAGGAGGCAAATGTAAAAGTGCAGGTTGGACATGTCGAACGTTTTAATCCGGCATTCATCGCTGCACGTGCTTTTTGTTCAAACCCCATGTTTATTGAAACCCACCGTTTGGCACAATTCAATCCCAGGGGTACCGATGTTTCCGTAGTACTGGATTTAATGATCCATGACATTGATATCATATTAAGTGTGGTGAAGTCAAATATTAAACGTATCAGCGCCAGTGGTGTTGCCGTAATAAGCGATAGTCCGGACATTGCCAATGCAAGGATAGAGTTTGATAATCACTGTGTTGCAAATCTGACAGCCAGCCGTATCTCTATGAAAAACATGCGAAAATCAAGGTTCTTTCAAAAGGATGCCTACATTTCCATTGATTTTCTTGATAAAAAAACGGATGTGATCCGTTTAAATAATGTAGTGGGCGAACCTGATCCATTGGCAGTTATCATTGATCTGGAGAATGGTAAAGGTGCTAAACAAATTCACTTTGAATCACCGGCAATACAACCTACCAATGCCATTAAAATGGAACTGGAAGCTTTTGCGCATGCGATACTGCACAATACCACACCTCCTGTTAATGCCGACGATGGTTACAAGGCCCTTGATGTAGCCTATAAAGTAATCGAAAAAATGAAACTCGCCTCCAATTTTATTGATGAACCTGCCGCATAAAATTCTTTCAATGAAACCATACCTGTTTATTTTTTGTAGTGCATTACTTCTTGTATACTTTGTTGCATGTAAAAAATTAAACCCGGACGAGCCTGTTCCTTCTTATATTCACATTGAGAAAATCGATCTTAAAACAGATCAGACGAAGCAAGGAAGCAATTCGGCGAAAATTAGTGATGCTTGGGTATATATTGATGAAAAATTGATCGGTTGTTTTGAACTTCCTGCCACATTTCCCGTATTATATGAAGGAAGTCATGAAATTAAAATAAGGGCCGGAATCAAAGTAAATGGTATTGCAGCTTCCAGAGCCCCTTACCCCTTTTATGATATGTTTGTGCAAAAGATTGAACTTCAAAAAAATACAAGACTAAACCTGAAACCTGTAGTATCCTATGTCTCATTTGCTAAATTTGCGTTCATGGAAAATTTCGAAGGAGTAGGAATTATTTTGGCTCCTGGTCCCTTAGGAACAGCTGATACCATGAAACAGACATTTGATAAAAAATTGGTTTTTGAAGGAAATGGTGCAGGAGTAGCACGTCTTAAAAAAAATCAGGCTACTTTTCAATGCATTTCAAATACAGCTTATGCTTTACCTAAAGGTGGTGCTCCTGTTTTTCTCGAATTCAATTACAAATGTAACCATAACTTCGTTTCAGGAATCTATGCCAATAGCCTTTCGAATGTCACAATGACGTCAATTATTGGTATGAACCCCACAGAGAGTTGGAATAAAATGTATGTATATTTAAGTCCTACGATCAGCAGTTCCTCCAATGCTTATGACTTTAATATTTATTTCGCAATGTTCAATGGCAATTCAGAAGATAACCTGGAATTATTGATCGATAATATTAAGCTTGTGTATTAAACGCTTTTTGAATGAATAAAAAAATTCAGGTTTTTAAATACTTTTTCTTTGATGTGTTCTCAGCAGCTGCTGCCTGGAGTTTGTTCTTTGCATTCAGAAAAATATACATTGAAACAGAAAAATTTGGTACTCCTATTCCATTGGTTTATACCAATCAGTTTTTTTGGGGACTTCTAATTATTCCTCTTTTTTGGTGCCTCATTTATTATTTAACAGGATCCTATACTTACAAAAACATTTATCGTAAGTCGCGCTTAAAAGAAATCATACAAACATTTATTTTTTCAATCATTGGCGTACTCATTATCTTTTTTGCGATACTATTGGACGATGAAGTAGTTTCCTATCGAAATTATTATCAGAGTATCCTGGTGTTATTCATGCTTCATTTCGGACTCACCGCTACTTTCCGTCTGATACTTTCTACTATTACAAACATTCGCATTCATCGCCGGCTGATTGGCTTTAACACCCTGCTAATTGGAAGCAATGCCAATGCACTTCAGTTATTCAATGAGATTCAGAAACAAAAAAAATCTTCCGGAACCAGATTCCTGGGCTTTGTACATGTTGATAATCAAAATGGCTATTCACCGGAATTAGGCAAAAATCTTCCTTATCTCGGTGAATTAAGTGACCTTAGAAATATTATTAAAAAACATGATTTTGAAGAAGTCATTATTGCCATTGAATCTTCCGAACATGATCATTTGGGTAAAATTATAAATGAACTGGATTATCAGGGAATCATCATTAAGATCATTCCTGATATGTATGATATCTTATCCGGTTCCGTTAAAATGACCTCGATCTTTGGAGCACCGCTCATTGAAATTTCACGCGAAATTATGCCTGCCTGGGAGCAATCCGCCAAACGGATTTTTGATATCCTGTTTTCCTTATTTGTATTGGTCGGATTTAGCTGGGTGTATTTTATTGTGGCTGTAGCCGTGAAATTAACCTCGAAAGGACCTGTTTTTTATAGTCATGAACGCATTGGATGGCATGAAAAACCATTTATGATTCATAAATTCAGATCCATGTACACGGATGCGGAAAAAAATGGACCTGCATTGTCCAGCCAGCTCGACCCGCGCATTACACCGCTTGGACGCTTTTTAAGAAAAGTAAGACTGGATGAAATACCACAATTTTATAATGTGTTAATTGGAGAAATGTCCATCGTGGGTCCTCGTCCGGAACGTCAGTTCTTTATTGACCAAATCGTTCAAAAGGCACCTCATTATAAACACCTTCACAAAGTACGACCAGGTATTACTTCCTGGGGACAGGTCAAATACGGTTATGCAGAAAACGTTAATCAAATGATCGAACGTTTAAAATACGATGTGATCTATATTGAAAACATGTCATTGAGCGTTGACCTGAAAATTTTAATTTATACCGCACTCATCGTTATTCAGGGACGAGGAAAATAAATTTTCAAGAGAAAAAGTAAATCTGTTCAAAGTTTTCTCCCAAGTTCACCTGGTCCTGCTTGTATGTTCCCTTCTTTCACGCAAACGAATCCATTATTTTCTTCAGTCATTTCCTGATTTTTTTTATACTTTTAATACCTGGAATATATTTCTGACATTTTAATAAATTACAATCAACTTCATAAATCTCTAAACAATAACGTATGAAAAATATTGCAGTAATTGGTTCCGGAACAATGGGAAATGGAATAGCGCACACGTTTGCACAACATGGTTTTAATGTTTCCCTGATCGATATATCACAACCGGCACTGGACAAAGCATTGGTCACCATTTCAAAAAATCTTGACAGGATTGTCGCAAAAGGCGGTATTACAGAGGCACAAAAAGAAAGCACACTTAAAAATATCAGTATTCATACAGTAATGGCTGCGGGAGTGCAAAATGCAGATCTCGTGGTGGAAGCAGCAACGGAAAATGTAGAAATTAAATTAAACATCTTTCGTGAACTGGATAAAATTTGTCCACCCGATACCATTCTTGCCAGCAACACCTCTTCTATCTCTATTACTAAAATTGCTTCTGTAACAAAACGTGCTGATAAAATAATTGGCATGCACTTCATGAACCCTGTTCCGGTAATGAAACTGGTAGAGGTCATTCGCGGCTATTCCACTTCCGATAAAGTGACACAACTGATCATGGAAACTTCCAAAAAATTAAATAAGATTCCTGTTGAAGTCAATGATTATCCTGGCTTTGTAGCCAATAAAATATTAATGCCAATGATCAATGAAGCCATCATCACGCTTCATGAAGGCACCGCAGGAGTTGAAGAAATTGATACCGTAATGAAGTTAGGAATGGCTCATCCTATGGGGCCATTACAGCTTGCCGACTTTATCGGACTCGATGTATGTTTATCCATACTTAAGGTTCTTCAGGAGGGATTCGGGAATCCCAAATATGCACCTTGTCCTTTATTGGTGAATATGGTTACGGCTGGTAACCTCGGTGTAAAAACAGGACAAGGGTTTTACACCTATGCTTCCGGATCAAAAGACTTGCTGGTTGCTGATCGATTTAAGAAAAAAGAATTGGTATAATTCACCTGAGCAATAAAATAAAAAAGAAAAAGGGGACGATCTTCATTGACCGTCCCCTTTCTATAAGAAACAGCTGCTAGTTGCTTTTTTCTGTTGAACCTGTTGTTGCGTCAGAAGTATTACTTCCGCAATTCGCTTTTTCATAATCCTCTTTAACATAAGGATTATCTAAAATCTGAAAGGTAAGGTTCGGGATACCAAACAATTTACAATACCTTTCATGATTCAGTTTATCCGCTTTTCTCATTGCCGCAACAAAAGGCATGGATTTATACAACTCAGGCAATTTTGCACAATAAGAAACATAAGCAAAAATCAATTGTTCATTGGCACTCTCATCATTGATGAAAGGAGCCAGTAATTGTGCTGCATATCTGTAATCTTTGGCTCTTGCAAATACATAGGACAGTTTTAAATTACTTGGCCAGGATGATTCTTTGATGTCGTAAAAACTTTTAATTTTTTCAATCGATGCCTGGACAATAGGTTCTCCGGCAGCAGAAGTATCTACCGCTTCAATTACTCTGAACTGCCATTCTACATTGAGTGCATCCACATATTTTTTTGGAATTTCAGTTTTGTAAAAAGCATCAATCCGTTTTTGCATGGTGGACTGATCCTTATCCGTGCCAATTGAACTGTCGAGACTAACCATGCATACCGTTGTATTGAATGCCACATAATTATTGGAAGGATCCAGCGTACTTAGTTTTTTAAGACTGACATAATCTTCCTCATCCGGAAAATTGCCATTGTTCATGTAATGCAACACCACCTGATTATTTAACAAACCGGAATATTTTGCCTCTTGTGGTATATTCATATTGGAAGCAAGATCGTAAGAGTATCTCTTATTTTTTTGTTGTTGACCAATGAAATACTGAATTTTATAAGCTTGTTTAATATCACCTTTTTTAACTGCCTGATTGAATTTGCTGACTGAAAATTTCTCTTCTTTCGGACCGGCAATTTCATAGGTAACATCCATTACAATCTGAGCAAAACGTTCTTTGGCAAGATACGGCTCCAGCTCAGTGGCCAGTCCTTTTGAATTGATTTCATGGATGGCTTTTTCTTTTGGCATTTGTGCCAGATAATCAAATTTACCGCCTTCCATTTCCAATTGGAAGAGGCTCCAGGAATCACTTGTTTTTACATTGGTTACCACCCCTGATTTTTGTATATTGGCCAATGCCTTTACAATGCTTTCCGCACGTTTTTTCTGTAATTTTTCATTGGCATTTGCATCTCCTTCGATGGAAGAATAAGCCGTGATATACAATCCATCAATAAAGAAATCAGGTTCCTGTAATGCATTCAGGAAAGGTACCATGTCGGCTTCTTTATAATCAAATTTATTTTTCTCAAAAGGCACCGTAAAATTCAGCAAGGTAGATTCCGATTTTGGTTCAAACGGAGGTTGCAAATAAGCAGCACTATCAGGCATTAACAACATGGTCATTTGTGTGCCTTCCATTTCTCCTTGTTCAATATTGCTGGGGATAATTGTTTTACACAACTTTCCGTCCTGTACCACCAGTAAATTCAATTCGTAGGGCCCTGTTATTTTTACAGGAATTTTTCCCATTTCCACATCCAGCTGATTGGCTTTAATGACGCGGCTACCTTTTTTAACCGCTTTAATGCGGTTTTTACTGTAGAGTTTACTCATGTAAACCGGTTTTAATAAAACACCTTTTGTTTGCAGGTTATTATCTATAATAGTATAACCGGATTTTTCATATTGTGCCCTTTGAACAATATCAACAGCAAAACCATCCTTTGAACCTCTGATAAATTTCGAAAGCGATTTAAGATTGTTGTATTTTAAATACACTTTGTTATCCTCTACATATAACCCTTTTGCAATACCATCCCAATCTCTGAATTTTTTACAAGCGTTGCAGGTACGTTCCTCCGGCGCTTTCATTTTCTTTTTGGTATTGGTATATGGAACAGCAAGTTCTTTCTTTTTATTGGCGCCGGTATTAAAGGTGCTGAAATTTCCAAAAACGATGGATACAAATGCTTTTTTTCCGGTATGATCCAATCTAACAGCAGGACTGGCAAAAATATAATCGGGATTTTTAATGATCGCCTGATTTTTTTTACCCGTTCTCCATTTAAAAAATACGGCATCTGCAAATTCTTTGGGATTCAGGATCGTCTTTCCCTTTACAATACTCAATGTAATGACCAGCTCCTCTGCTTTGTTTGTTCCTCCGAATGCAATCACACGTTTTGCGGTGGTTGCATATTTACCGCTACTGTTCCCTAAATCGGCTTTACCTTTTTTAGCCATATCCAGCGCCTGAACCTCACTGGCTTTATAGAGCTTATCATTAAAATCCATGGTATCCAGGTTGCTGTCACGACGAACCTTATTCAGGGTGCGTAGTAATGCTTTTTCTGATTCTTCGGTGCTGAATTCGCTTTCTTCTGCTTCCTTCTGGGAAAATGTTTGTAAACTGATAATGGAAAGAAATAATAATAGTGCTGTTGTCTTCTTGATCATTCGGGGATGGATTTAAGCTTTTATTTTTTTATATAAACATTTTAATAAAATGAATTCAGTGTACCTTTTTGTTTAAGTTTGTATAAAATCAATGTTAGTAAAACATGTCTGTTTTACAAATATATTTTTTGCACATTAAAAAGACGAATTTATTAAATATATTTTATGAACAAAATACTAATTGCCAACCGGGGAGAAATTGCGTTGCGTGTGATGCGTACCTGTCGTGAAATGGGAATAAAAACAGTGGCGATCTATTCAGAAGCGGATCGTAAGGCTCCATTTGTAAAATACGCTGATGAAGCCGTTTGTATCGGTCCCCCTCCTTCCAATCAATCTTATCTTTTG
>CAZMRM010000193.1:0-2686 GCA_964568515.1 uncultured Chitinophaga sp.
CTCACAAACAGGTGATTTAGAGGTAAGAGACAAATATAATGATCTTTTTGAGGTAAAAAAAGTAATAAAATACCCCCTTGATCTGAGCAGAAAAGGTTGGGTTATCTTAAATGGGGTTGATTATTTAATTGTTAAGGATTTTGTCAGGGCATTATTCCGCCGGATCCGACCAATCGGCTCTACCGTTAAAATGGAAATCAATACCGTATGATAAGAAGTTAAAATTGAAAAGGGAAAAATTGCTCCCACGGGTCTATAAAAAGTTATAAAATTGGTAAATACTAATTGTTATTCTATATTTGCACCCTTAAATTTCGAAAAATACAGTCATTATTTGGAACGGTTTAATTTATGTTTTCCATTAATGTCTTTTAAAGATAAAACAATTTAATTATTTAAAATTATGCAGAATAAAGGCGCTATTAGGCTGTTTGCAATTTTACTGGCACTTGCATGTGCTTATTATTTAATGTTTACATGGGTAGCAAATGGTATAGAAAAAGATGCCAAAGCATTTGCTCAGTCTTATGTAGAAACAAAGGTGGTAAAAGATGCCGCTGAAAAATTATCGGCGAGTGACAATGATCATAAAGCATATATAGATTCGGTTTATTCTTGGAAGCATAATCAGTATTTGGATTCTTTGAAAAAAAGACCGGTATATGATATTGGTATTACACAATACACTTATGAAGAAGTAACCAAACGCCAATTGAATCTTGGTCTGGATCTTAAGGGTGGTATGAATGTTACCTTAGAAGTGGCCGTACCGGACATCATTCGTTCCCTTTCTAATAATAGCAATGATCCTGCTTTTGTTCAGGCTTTAGACAAAGCACAGGAATTACAGAAAAAATCCACTAAGGATTTTGTGACCATTTTTGGTGAGGAGTACATTAAAAATAATCCGAACGGAAAATTAGCACTTAACTTTCAGACGATCGAATTAAAAGGTAAAGTGGATTTCAATACAAGCAATGAGCAGGTATTAAAATTTTTACATGATCGGGTGGACGAGTCCATCGAAACAGCAGAGAATACACTTCGTGCACGTATCGATAAATTCGGGGTGACTCAACCAAACATTCAGCGATTGGCTTCTTCCGGACGTTTATTGATTGAGTTACCGGGTGTTACTGATAAAAACCGTGTTCGTAAATTATTACAAGGAACAGCTAATCTTGAATTTTGGCCAACTTATGATAATAAAGAAATAGGACCTTTATTGGCACAAGTCAATACCCGTTTAAAAGAAGTTTTAGCGCCTCTGGATACAAACAAAAACGACGCTTCACCATTGGCTGCAAATACGGCACAAACAGCTGATTCAGCAAAAACCAAAGCAGATTCTTCATCAGCATCCCTGGCATCACAATTAAAATCTCCGGGAGATACGAGTAAATTAGCAGGAAAAGGAAAAGATGCACTGGAAATTGAAAAGGCAAAAAAGGAAAATCCGCTATTTGCTCTTTTGGTTCCTGCTTATCAGGTAAATGAAAAAAATCAACCGGTTGACTTTAGTGCAGGACCGGTTATCGGAAATGCCCTGGTAAAGGACACAGCAAAAATCAATGAATATTTAAGCAATGTCAAAGTAAAAGGGATCTTTAAACCACGCACCAAATTTTTGTGGTCCTTCAAAGCGGTTGATAAAGAAGAAACCGTATTCCAGTTAATTGCAATCAACGGAAATACCAGCAATAACGGTAAAGCACCTTTATCCGGTGATATCATTACTGATGCCCGCAAAGAATTTCAACCCGATGGTGGCGGATCTCCAAGTATTTCAATGGTGATGACGGCAGAAGCTGCACAGGTTTGGAAACGTCTTACACATGATAATATTGGAAAATCCATCGCTATTGTATTAGACAACAATGTTTATTCTTTTCCGACTGTTCAGAATGAAATATCCGGTGGAAACTCATCCATCACCGGAAACTTTACATTGGAAGAGGCGGATGACCTTGTCAACATCTTAAAAGCAGGTAAACTGCCGGCTCCTGCACGAATTGTTCAGGAAAGCGTTGTCGGCCCAACATTAGGCGCTGAAGCTATTCATGATGGATTGTTCTCAACATTGATAGCACTGGTTCTTGTAATGGTGTTCATGGGAATATATTACAGCAAAGCAGGTTGGGTGGCAGATGTGGCAATGATCGTTAACAATTTCTTTGTTGTTGGGATTCTCGCTTCCTTTGGTGCAGTACTGACACTTCCAGGTATTGCCGGAATCGTGCTGACCATAGCGATGTCTGTTGATGCCAATATCCTTATTTTTGAACGCGTGCGTGAGGAATTAAACATTGGTAAAGGAACAGCATTGGCAATTAAAGAAGGATATAAAAACGCAATGCCTTCCATCATCGATGGTCACGTCACAACATTATTATTAGGTATTATCTTATTTGTATTCGGAACAGGTCCGTTACAAGGATTTGCAACAACTTTAATCATCGGTATTATTTCTTCTTTATTCTGTGCAATTTTTATTACACGTCTGATTTTTGACCGTTGGTTAAGCAAAAACAAAGCAATTCCCTTTGGAACAAAACTAACGGAGCATGCTTTTAAAAAGATCAATATTAATTTCGTTGCAAAACGTAAAATCTACTATATCATCTCCGGTGTCATCATTATTGCAGGAATAATTGCTGTATCAATGGAGGGATTCATATTAGGCGTT
>CAZMRM010000193.1:2696-7467 GCA_964568515.1 uncultured Chitinophaga sp.
TCCTATGTCGTTCGTTTTGATGAAATAAAACCGGTAGAGGAAGTTCGCCAGTCTCTTGAAGTAGCGTTCGGACAACCTACGGAAGTAAAGACCTATGGTGAAGGTGCACAACAACGTATCACCACTACTTACTTAATTGATGATAATTCGGAAGATGCTGAGCAAAAAGTGGAAGCGAAGTTATTGGAGGGTTTAAAACCGTTTGGTATCAGCAAAAGCAATATATTAAGTTCAACAAAAGTAGGCGAGACTGTGTCCAGGGATATCCGTTCCAAAGCCATATGGGCCATCTTACTCTCTTGCCTGGTAATGTTCGTGTTTATCTTTATACGATTCAAAAAATGGCAGTATGGCCTGGGTGCGGTAATTGCCTTGTTCCATGACGTTGCAATCGTACTCGCAGTGTATGCGCTGTTGGATGGATTCTTACCTTTCCTGGAGATCACACAAGATTTTATCGCTGCAATCCTTACAGTAATGAGTTACTCGATGACCGATACGGTTGTTGTATTTGACCGTGTTCGTGAGTATTTAGCGGAGCGTAATAAATCCGATCTTGAAAAATCAGAACGTACCAAAGTGATCAATTATGCATTAAATAGTACGTTGAGCCGTACGATCAATACCTCTTTAACCATTTTCTTTGTATTACTTGCGATCTTTATTTTTGGTGGGGAAACCATCAGAGGATTTTCATTTGCATTGTTAATCGGTATCGTTATCGGAACCTATTCTTCCATCTGTATTGCAACACCGATCGTTATCGATTTGGAACCAGAGAAAGAAAATGATAAACTATCTGCAAAGGAAAAAGAAGTAGAAAAAAATCTGATTTAAATTAAAAAAACAAATTGACAAGTAGCGCCGGTTCAAATTTGAACCGGCGCTACTTGTTTTTAATAACTTATAATCAGAAAGATGAGACACCGGTTTGATCTTTTATGCTCCTTATTTTGTTTTTTAGTAACTTTGTATACACTAACAAAGAAAGTTATATAATGATCTGTGCAACACTTTTATTTTTAAATCTGGGTGGAGGTGAATTATTTATCATCGTGCTGGTCATTATTTTATTCTTCGGCTCCGATAAACTACCTGAAATAGCTAAAGGTTTAGGAAAAGGGATAAGAGAAATAAATAATGCAAAAGCACAGATTCAAAGTGAGATTCAGAATCAGACAGGTGGTTTTAAAGAAGAATTTGAAAAGCATACTTCTGAAATTCGTTCAGAAATGGATAAAGCAGGACAAAGCTTCAAACGTCAAATTGACGATGCTTCTAAAGTAATAAAAGATGAAGGCAAGGCCATTGATGATACAATGAAAGAGTAATCCACCGCCTTCTCACAATTCCTTCAGTTGTTTTATTTAAAAATTTCCATTTAAAAAATTCCGGATTGTCATCCAAGCTACGTGCGCAATTCTTAGCTTTGACAAGAAATACTTGCTTTTATAATCAGAAGTTGTAATGGAAAAAACACGCATTAACCTCGATATTCTTTTACCGGAGATTCCGGATGAAAGAGATGCCTGTGTTCAACGGCTCATCTCTGCTTTACAACAGCACAAAGGACTCGGAGAGGTTCATTTAATCCCGAAGAAAGATTCCAATGAGGCCCAGCTTTGTTTTCATTACCAGCAAGAAGTGGTTTCATTGAAAGACATCGAAAAACTTGCAAAAGAAGCGGGGGCAAAAATTTCAAAACAGTATGGTCATTTGTTAGTAGAAGTAAGGGCTTTCCGGGAGATCAATGAAGCAATAGCCCTGGAAAAACAACTGGGAAAACTGAAGGGGGTAGAAGAAGTTTCGGTAGCCGCTACAGGAATGATACGGCTGGAATTTAGGAAGCAACTTATTACAGAAAAACAAATCAGGGCTGCCATTAAAAAAGAAGGATTCGAAATAGAACATGATGACAGCGCCTGTTGTGCACATGATCACGTTTCACCTGCAACGACACACAATCACACACATTCCATAACACATGAGCACGACCATAATCATGATCATAGCCATGAAGGATCAGGCTGGAATATATACATCGCTATTGGTATTAGTTTGTTGCTGCTTATAGCCGGTATTGTAATGGACCAGCTAATCCATCCCTCCTTTTTTACAGGATGGATACGTTTGGTCTGGTATGTGGCTGCCTATCTTCCTGTAGGATTCCCGGTCGCTTTTAAAGGAATAAACTATCTTTTAAAAGGAGATATTTTCACTGAGTTTGTTTTGATGACGATCGCTACCATTGGAGCATTTTGTATTGGTGAATATCCGGAAGGAGTAACGGTAATGTTATTTTACATGATTGGGGAGTTATTTCAGGACCTGGCTGTTAACCGCGCCAAAAGAAGTATTAAAGCATTGCTCGACATACGTCCTGACAAGGCAATGGTGATAAAAGAGGATACGGCTGTTGAAGTGCATCCTGAAAATGTTCGGATCGGGGATATTCTCCTGGTTAAACCAGGAGAAAAAGTACCACTGGATGGGGAGTTGCTAACTTCACAAGCTTCATTTAACGCTGCTGCTCTTACCGGAGAAAGTCACCCAAGTGTTTTAAGCAAAGGCGAAACAGCATTGGCAGGAATGATCAATCTGGATAGAGCAATTGAAATGAAAGTGACAAAATTGTTTAAAGACAGCTCCCTGGCCCGTATCCTTCACCTTGTTCAGGAAGCAACAACCCGTAAAGCAAAAACAGAGCAATTCATTCGTACATTTTCCCGCATTTACACACCGGTTGTTGTCTTTCTGGCCATTGGCATTACATTTATTCCCTATTTTTTTGTAAATCAATATGTATTTAATGACTGGTTATACAAGGCCCTTATATTTCTGGTCATTTCATGTCCCTGTGCACTGGTCATTTCTATTCCCCTGGGGTATTTTGGAGGTATTGGTGCAGCTTCCCGCAATGGAATTTTGTTTAAAGGATCCAATTTTTTGGACATAATAACAAAAGTAAACACGGTGGTCATGGATAAAACCGGCACATTGACAAAAGGTGTATTTCGTGTGCAGCAAGTAATCAGTTATGATGAATCGGATAAGGAATGGCTAATGGTAGCGGCTGCATTGGAGGCTCAATCCACACATCCCATTGCAAAGGCAATTGTTGCTTATGTAGGTGAAAAAGCAAAACAGATAAAAGTAGAACACCTGGAAGAGGTGAGTGGACAAGGATTAAAAGGAGTTGTACACGGCCAGGAAGTGGTAGCCGGTAATGTGAAATTGATGGAGTCTGCAGGATTACAGCCCGACGAAAAAATGAAACAAACAACAGATACTTTGATTGCAGTTGCCATTGATAAAAAACTAAAAGGGTATCTGACGATTGCTGATGAAATAAAAGCAGATAGCAAAGATGCGATACATGCATTGAATAAAAGGAACATCGAAACCATTATGCTTTCCGGAGATAAACAATCTGTTGTGGATAAGGTGGCTGCCGAATTATCCATAAAAAAAGCACATGGGGGGTTGTTACCTGAAAATAAAGTTGAAAAACTCCGGGCCTTAAAAGAAGATAAAAGCAGGGTCATTGCTTTTGTAGGGGATGGGATAAATGATGCACCCGTTTTAGCTGTTAGTGATATAGGGATGGCAATGGGAGGTTTGGGGAGCGATGCTGCCATCGAAACAGCAGATGTCGTTATTCAAACAGATCAGCCTTCAAAAATTATTCAGGCCATAGAAATAGGTAAAGCAACACGAAATATTGTCTGGCAAAACATCGGTTTTGCATTCGGTGTAAAGGCTGTTGTACTTGTATTGGGAGCCGGTGGAATGGCAACCATGTGGGAAGCTGTATTTGCAGATGTAGGCGTAGCGTTGCTGGCTATTTTGAATGCTGTAAGAATTCAAAAAAAGAAATTTATTATCTGAGTTTTAGTGACTTTCTTATTTTTTCAACTTTCTCCCTGGTAAAATTTACTGATAAGGCCCGGAATGCGGTCATTTTGGAGTCGGAAAGAGGGAAAGTCGTATCTTAACTTCGGTGCAAAGTTCCATATGACCCTTTAAACGCTAATCGGTGTATATGGATAAAATATGATTCTGTTTGAAGAGCCTCCCCCCATATTTTGTTTCAAAAAGGTGTTTTTTTTCATTTTTTATGAGAACACCCCCTTTTTTTTAGGGGGTGTTCAAAAAAAAGCTAGGTTATTCTTCATATGGTATATAAAAACACAGTACTTTTGTAGCCGGAAATCAAAAAAATTACTTTAAACAAATCAAAACAACAATTAAAATGGCTTTTCACAGATTTAAAGCATTAGAAACCGTTCTGAACAGAACACCCATTGAGGTAATATTGCCTAGTACAAAAGTATCTGAGTTTTTTGGAGAAAATGTGTTTGGAATTGATGCAATGCGTGAGCAATTATCAGAGGAAGCGTTTAACAGCGTAATGGCTGCCATGGAGCAGGGGACACAAATTGATCGTAAAATGGCCGATCAGGTTGCCGCATCTATGAAGGCATGGGCACATTCCAAGGGCGCAACACATTATACCCATTGGTTTCAACCGCTAACCGGAACTACTGCTGAAAAGCATGATGCATTCTTTGAACCCACAGAAAACGGAAGAGCCATTGAACGTTTTGGAGGTAGCCAGTTGGCACAACAGGAATCTGATGCTTCCAGCTTTCCAAATGGCGGAATTCGCAATACATTTGAAGCCCGGGGATATACAGCCTGGGATCCTACTTCACCGGCATTTGTGATCGGAAAAACACTTTGCATTCCAACTATATTTGTTTCTTATACC
>CAZMRM010000194.1:0-7460 GCA_964568515.1 uncultured Chitinophaga sp.
CTAAGCTTTTGCAAAGGTGGGATTTTTGCTTATAGACAATGCCTAATTTAAGCAAAAACCCTCGTCTTCGCCCTATTCTTTCAATTTTGTATATTTGAAAAATTCTAAAAACGCACTTATGAAACGTTTTCCTGTTTTATTCTTTATTTTACTGATCCTTTCCAATTGCTCCAGCTCCAGCCATTATCTGAAAAAAGCACAATTCGATGCAGCAGTATATAAATCAGTTAGTAAACTTCGTAAAAAGCCAACTAAAACAAAGGAAATAAACGTACTCAGAGAAGCTTATGCAAAAGCAAACCAATCGGATCTGGATCAGATCAATTCTTTAAGAGCATCCGGTGAACCCAATATATGGGACAATATATTCAGCCGTTACAGTGCTCTAAAAAACAGACAAGCACAGGTAAAAACACTTCCAACCACTGTATTAAATGCAATTCATTTTGTGCCTGTGAATTATGATGAAGAAGTTATTGCTGCAAAACGAAAGGCTGCTGAATATTTTTATGCACATGCTTTACAATTACTGGATAAGAACAACCGTCAAAGTGCACGTTTAGCCTATGGTGAACTATTAAAAGTAAAACAATATTACAGTGATTACAGAGACGTAGATGCAAAATTACAGGAAGCATTATTAAATGGAAGAAATAACATTTTATTTAAAATTCAAAACAAATCAAATGTTATTGTCCCACAAAATTTTGAGCAGGAACTCCTGAAGATCAGCATGGAAGATATGAATACACTTTGGATGAATTATCATACCAAAGCAATCGACCAGATAAATTATGATTACACTATTCTGTTGAACCTAAAAGAAATTAATGTTTCTCCCGAACAAGTAAGAGAAGAAGCCTACACGGATCAAAAGGAAATACAGGATGGATTTAAGTATCAGCTAGACTCCAAAGGAAATGTCATGAAAGATACGGCGGGTAATGACATTAAAATTCCGATTATAAAAGTTATTACCTGTAAAGTGGTACTTACAAAGGCCCGCAAAAGTGCAATAATTGGTGGTACATTGGATTATATAAATAATCGATCGGAACAATTGATCAAGACCCATCCGATAGCAGCTGAAACATTTTTTGAAAACAACGTTGCAGTACCTTATGGTGATTTAAATGCACTTTCTTCTTCCTCCAGAAATCTGGTTAATACCAGCCATTTTGTTCCTTTCCCATCCAATCCGGATATTATCATGCAGGCAGCGATACGATTAAAAGAAATGACAAAAGACCTTATCTGGAGAAATAAAAACATCATTGATTACTGATTCCATGTTTCAAGACCCACAGCTCCTTCTTCAACTTGTAAAAATGGAAATGCCTTTTGGTAAATACAAAGGTGTCCTGCTTTGTGACTTACCTATTTCCTATTTGGAATGGTTTAACCGCAATGGTTTCCCAAAAGGTAAATTAGGTGTTCTTTTAACAACTATGTATGAAATCAAATTAAATGGTCTCGATAATTTACTTATTCCATTAAAAAGAAATACGAAGTAAACACCTGCCTTCGTTCCAGCTACTGGGAACAGAAATCAAATCTCTAAAAATTGTTCGGAGATGACTTTTCCATTAAATCGAAAAAATAAACTTTATCTTTGGCATTACCAGAGAATGTAAATTATATTTCAGACATCATGACTAAATCAATAAAAATACTTGTCTTGCTTCATTTCTTATTCGCCATTACCCCGTTGTTTGCCCAGGAAGACGGAGAAACAGAAGAAGCTCCCATACAAAAAGGGTTTCAGATCGGATTATATGTGGGATCATTATTAGCCAATAACTATACAGCCTCTTTGCACGATGGTTATGGACTTGATTTTGACGGCAACAGAAACAGTTTTGAAAACAGCTACATGTATCAAAAAATCATTATGGAGTATGGAGGTGGTTATCCCGGCTCTCCGGATCTGATAGCTACTGAATTAAATGTGGTGCACGGGGAATGGAATTTCGATGAAAGTGATATGCCCGCTTATATGCGTTATCAACCGTCTTTTCTACTTGGCTTACAAGGACGTTACTCCATTGATGGAAAAAATGTAATTCTTTTAAATGTAAATGTTGCTCAGTTAACTTCGAATGGAAGTTTTACCATCACCACCATACCACAGTACGTACCTGGACAAAATGCTAAAACCATCCATGACTTCCGGATAAAAGGAATGGAACAACGTCTCATGTTTCAATTGGGATATCAACATTTATTCGGAAAAAGCGAGCGCTTTAACTTTCTTTTAGAAGGAGGAGTAAATATTACGCTTTCCAAATTAGGTAAAAACGTTATACAAATTAATAATTTAACAATAGATCTGGTATCACCCTATTATTATGTCGGATATCCAGCTTATCAGGTTGTCAGACGGGTTGGAGCAGGCTTTGGAGCCTTTACAGGAATTGGCTTTAATTTTAATGCCAGCGAAAAAGCCATCATACAATTAATATACAACCCTTCATATGAAGGAATTAACATTGGAGCAGAAACACGATTAAAATGGCAACATGCAATTGGTTTAAGAGCTTACTATAAACTCTGATCTGATTCTCTTTTAACATCCTATAAAAATTATTTTTTATGGTGTTTTACTATAAATGAAGTGGTAACAAAGACAACTTCAAGTACAAGAAGGGCGGCTATTAGTGTCATAGCATCTTGTTTAGTAATGTTATACGAAAATTGGCACAAAGCCCGATCCATATGCCAAAAAAAATTTTTAAACCACTGATGTACCCTGCTGATCTACAGTCTTTAGTTTGTACACAAACGAATATGGGCAAAGGGTTTCACGTTTTTAACCTTATTCACTGCTATTTTAACATTTTTTTCTTTTTATTAAAACAGATACCGGAAAATTCCTTCGATGTGGAAAATTTATCACAAATGAGGAATTATAAAGCTATGCCAGACCTGATTTTTACAGTTATATTTTCAATTAAAATGAAGTATTGAAAAGAATCGTCTTAACTTTACGTTCCAAAACGAACGAAGTGACATTTGAAGAATTAAACTTGAATAAAGCATTGCTAAAGGCATTGGATGATTTAGAGTATATTCAACCTACTCCTATTCAGAAAGAGGCCTTTTCAGTAATAATGTCAGGAAAAGACGTAGTCGGAATAGCCCAGACCGGAACAGGAAAAACATTTGCTTACCTCCTGCCTCTGCTACGCCAATTAAAATATTCCGAACAAAAGCATCCAAGAATATTGATCGTTGTTCCAACACGCGAACTTGTGCTACAAATTGTAGCTGAGATAAAAAAACTGACCGCGTATATGCAAGTGCGTTATCAGGGAGTATATGGTGGAACTAATATCAATACACAGAAACAGCTTGTGTACAATGGCTTGGATATTTTGGTAGCAACACCTGGTCGACTGGTTGATCTGGCACTGACAGGAATTTTACGTTTAAAGGATATTCAAAAACTGGTGATTGATGAAGTTGATCAGCTTTTTAGTTTAGGATTCCGGCAACAATTAAATAGTTTTTTAGAAACCATTCCCCATAAACGGCAAAATCTCCTGTTTTCAGCCACTATGACTCAAGAAGTAGAAGAACTGATTTATGCTTATTTTCATGAACCCTATAAAATTGAAATAACTCCTCATGGTACGCCTCTGGAAAAAATAGTTCAAAAAGCTTATTTTGTTCCCAATCAAAATACAAAAGTTAATCTTCTCGAGTATTTGTTGAAGAGCGATGCTGAATTATCCAAAGTTTTGATTTTTGTCAATAACAGAATGAATGCAGAGCTTTTATATGGAATGTTAGCAGCAAAGGTTCCTGACAAAGTAGAGGTAATTCACTCCCGTAAGGCACAAAATAAGCGAATTAGCGCGATACAAAATTTTGATAGTGGGAAACATACCATACTCATTGCAACGGACATTGTTGCGCGTGGCCTGGATATAAAGGATGTTTCTCATGTTATTAATTTTGATGTTTCACTTGAAGCCCAAGATTACATTCATAGAATCGGCAGAACAGGAAGAGCGAAAAAAGACGGGATCGCCATTAGTTTCATAAGTCCGAGAGAAGAAAGAAGCCTTGAAGCCATTGAACAACTAATGGACAAACCATTGGATCATGTAACATTACCGGAGGATGTAAAAATTGCTACTACTTTCTGGGAAGATGAACAACCGGTAATAAGAGATAAAAATTTAAATAAAAATAGAATCACAAAAATCCCATCTGGCCCGGCCTTTCATGAAAAGAAAGAAAAAAATAAAAAGGTTAATCTCGGAGGACCGGGAAGACGCGAAAAATTAAAAGGAAAAGATGCAAAAATAAGAACAAGACGACGTAATTCTTAACCAGGTAAACGACTAATATTTTTCTGCATCATCTGTATTTGTTTTACTAATTCTTCGGACTTCGGTTTTAAATCTTTTGCTTTTTTGAAATATTCCTTTGCAATTCTGTTTTGATTTCTCTGAATTTCTAATGAACACAATTGCATATAAGTAGCTGCCAGACTTTCCTTATCCGGAATTCCGGCTTTAACAGCTTTTATTAATGTTAAACGTCCTTCTTTAGCATTACCCTTTTTTAATTGAATAAACCCAAGCTGCATTAAATTAGCACCTTCCACATTTCCAACAATTGATGATTTGGTTTTTAAACTCTTACGAATACTTTCTTCCGCATTTGAAAAATCATCATTTGCCAAAGCCAGATTACTTTGCAGCATATAATATCCCGAACGTACAGGTTTAAATAACAATCGTGGAAATTTGATCTTTTTCATATATTTTGTCGCAGCCTCCACATCCCCTTCTGTAACAGCCTCCTGTACAAGTCTCATGGTGCCAACCATAAAATACAGCAACAATGAAATGCCGGCTAATACATAACAGATCCAGGCGGAAATCGTATCATGATAAATATTAGCCACAACCCCCAAAGCAATAAGCACAATAATTATCTGTAACCGGTATAAAATGTAAAAACGTAGTATTTTCATAATAATTAATTAGGCCGCAAAAATAGCTGAAAATGTTGCATTCACCAAATAAAAATTCCCGGATTTTGTAGTGAAATCCGGGAATAAGAACGATTTATCTTTTACTTTTTGCCTGCTACAACAATTACGATCCCGCCAATCAGTAAAACTCCACCAATTATCGGTGACCATTGTACAGGATGTTTTTCCTCTTTATTAATTTCCACAGGCCCCAGGTCAACTACCTTTTTCTTGGTAACAATATTAAATCCTGTAATCAACATCATAATGATTCCAATTACAATAAGTACAATTCCTAAATTTTTCATGTGATCTGTGTTTTTAGTTTTTATTGATTATTTTTTTCTTCCTGTTTTTCCTTATTTTCCTGTTCATCGGCTTTTTTCTTTTTAAAAGCTCCTCTTAACAAAATGCTATGCTTTGCAGCGTTCATATTTTCTTCAAATCCTTTGGTTCCACCCCGTAAATTTTTAATGGTCTGATTTAAATCTGTGGCCAATGTAGTATCCATAAATAATTTACCTACCGTTCCTTTACCAGAACGGATTGAACCAATAATAGCAGATAAATCATCCGTAATTACAGCAGCATTCTGGGTAGTAGTATTCAACTGTCCCAGGATTTCATCAAAATCAACAGGTTTTGTTGTTTGAATAGTTGCCTGATCCTCGATCTCCGCTTCCGACATTGTACCTGGAGCAATATTCACCGTTTTATTACCCATTAACCCTTCAGAACCAATAATTGCCGTTGCATCCTTTTTTATAAATTTCTGGACATCCTCATCGATGATCATATCCACTCTTACAGAAGTGTCAGAGATAATGGTAATGTTCTCTACGGTTCCCACATTAATTCCTGAAAAACGGATATTATTTCCTACCTGTAAACCACTAACATTATTAAATACACCGCTTATTCGGAATACATTACTGAACAATCGTTGTTTTTGCCCGATAAAATAAATTCCTGTTATCAGTAATATAATTCCTGCTATTATAAAAACACCAAGCTTAATCGAGTTACCAGCCTTATTTTTCATTGATATAGATTATTTTTTATACAAAAAATGATTTAATTTCTTCTGTTGAAGAATTCTTTAACTCTTCATAGGTTCCTTCACCAACTATTTTCCCTTCTTTTAAAACAATGATCCGGTCAGATACGATACGTGCACACTCCATATCATGAGTGATAATGATGGACGATGTCTCGTATTTCTCTCTGATCTTTAAAATCAGATTGCTGATTTCTTTTGAAGTGATTGTATCCAGCCCTGTTGTCGGCTCATCATAAAGCATGATTTCAGGCTTTAAAATAAGTGTTCTCGCAAGACTTATCCGCTTCCTCATGCCTCCCGATAATTCCGAAGGCATTTTATCAATAGCATCTGCCAGCCCAACATTTTCTAATGCCTCTGTTACAAGTTTATCAATGTCTTGCTTTGAACTTGATTTCGTTTGGCGTCTCAAAGGAAATTCAAGATTTTCTCTAACGGTCATGGAATCATATAAAGCACCGCTTTGAAACAGAAAACCAATTTTTTTCCTTAATTCATTCAATTCCTTCGAAGACAAAACAGAAACTTCATTTCCTAAAGCTTCTAACTTCCCTTCATCAGGTTCTATTAATCCAACCAGACACTTTATCAGTACCGATTTTCCTGAGCCCGATTTACCAAGCACTACCAGATTCTCTCCTTTTTTTAATTGTAAATTCACATCCTTCAATACATGATTTTCTCCAAACGATTTTTTCAAATGATGAATATTCACAATATTGACATCGTTATCAGTTTGCTTTTTGCCCACAATCTTTTCTTGCTCTTCCATCCGCTACATCATTATACTTGTAATCTGAACTGCAATCATATCAATAATAAACACTAACAAAGAAGCAATCACTACAGCTGAATTTGCCGCCGCACCCACTCCTTCAGTACCTTTATTCGAATTATAACCTTTATAACAACCAATAACACCGATTATGAATCCAAAGAAAACCGTTTTAATGAGTGCAGGGAAAATATCAATAAAATCGAGGGATTCGAATACCTGTGTAAAGAATAATCTTAAACTTACTTTCCCTGTTATATTTACTCCTATGTAAGAACCAAATAAGCCAATGGTATCTGAAAGGATTACTAAAATCGGAACTGTGAAAGTGGTTGCCAGGATGCGTGTAACAACAAGATAGTTAAATGGATTTGTTCCGGAAACTTCCATAGCATCGATTTGTTCGGTTACCTTCATAGATCCTAATTCGGCCCCTATTCCTGAACCTACTTTACCTGCACAGATCAAAGCTGTAATCACCGGTCCTATTTCTCTGATGAGTGAAACAGCAACCATCCCCGGAATCCAGGATTCTGCGCCAAATTCCGCCATAGTAGGTTTAGCTTGTATGGTAAGAACAAGCCCCATGATAAAGCCTGTAATACCTACTAATGATAAAGACCGGTAACCGATTAAAT
>CAZMRM010000195.1:0-774 GCA_964568515.1 uncultured Chitinophaga sp.
AAGAAAAAGAGATAAATAGTATTGCTTGGTATAAAGTTCCCGATACTCACCTAAATTTAGATTACAAAGTCGGACAAACACCTCTTAGTGAAGAAGAAAAAGAAGGATTGCTTAAAATCAATCACAACACATAGAGAGTTGGATGAGTTTACATACCATGAAGAAGAAATCGCCATTCACTATAAACATCGATTGGTAACTATCCATTGTTTCCAAAATGCAAACGGAAGACACTCGCGATTAATTGCGGATGTGATAATCAGTCAGCTGTTTAATAAAAACGTTTTTACCTGGATCGCCGAAAACCTTGTAAATAAAGGAGATCCAAGAACCCATTATTTAAATGCAATCAGAGAAGCAGATAAAGCTAATGTAAAACCTCTTATAGATTTTGCAAAAAGCTAAAACTTATTTACACATCCTATTTACAGGCTCTTCAAAGCATCAATTCTTATTTTCCTTGCCTGTAAATCGATCATGGATTATTTTAATTTATATATCGGTAAGTTCATCTTCATTCACTGGAAATAAAACTGTGTTCAATTTATCCAAAGCTTTTTTATGCTTTGTATTATCCATGTTTTTTAGGTTCATTAGTTTCCATTGGACAGAAGGTAAATTAGAGATCTCTTCTATATTTTCTAACCCCAATAACTCCCATTTGGGATTTCTGTCTTTAAAGGATAATAGAAAATTTCTTTCATCATCCGTCATATTTTGATTAATGACAGTAATAAGATTCTCCCTTGTTTGCTCTAATTCTTCAATTGGTAT
>CAZMRM010000195.1:784-7450 GCA_964568515.1 uncultured Chitinophaga sp.
GAAAAATAAATATCTCTTATATCCTTTCTGTGAGGAGCTAATAATTCTGACATAGGTCGTTGATGGCTTATCAGAAATACTAAGAATGTTTTACGCAGGTCTTCGGTAAATCCTTCGTTTTCTAAAAGAAACTTTACATCAAACAAATCTCTAGGATGTTGCCTATCTAAAGCTGCACAAATTTTTCCTGCATATAAATCGGGTAATGAAGCCACCTGAATTTCAACGTATCCAAATTCGGTTTCTACAGCTTCGCATACTTCCATACGTTTTTCTGAAAATACAGTACCTCTAATTACAGGTGACAATTCAACTTTTATCCGGATATCACCTAACAGAAGAATTAGACGTAGTGCATCGCTTTGTTCGTGAGTATTTTGAATACGTATTTCCGGGATAGTCTTTTTTATCAGGGTACTCAAACGTGTTAGGGCTGCACGAATATTGATCAAAGCCTCTTCACGTCCTTCAGAAGGAAGGTATAACAGGTCAATATCCACTGACAACCTGGGTAATTCCCTAAAAAATAAGTTTATGGCAGTACCTCCTTTTAGAGCAAAACATTTTTCACTATCTAATAGCGGTAATACCCGTACTAAGAGTTGTACCTGTCTATAATAAATACTGTCTTTTTTCATTGCTTTAATATTCGAAATTTTTAGGTACGGTTATCCAATAATCTTTGTCTAGTTCACCTCCTCTTTCAATCACTCTTTTTCCAGAACCTAAATCTATTTTTTCAAGATTAAGTTTAGTAAGCCAGATATAGTTATAACGTTTTGCAAACCATAGAAATAAACGCTTAACCTTAATGTTGGTGCATATTTCTAACAATTGTTGCAATGCTCTTGGCGACAAAGTGGTCATTCCTTGTATGAGTTGGTCTGCATGTTCAAAAGATATGCTACCGGGTACCTGATCCAACATTTCTAAACAAGCTCTTTCGGGAGTAGCTATTTTTAGTACTCCCATATTATCTTTCCATGGAATAGAGGTGGTATATTTTTCAGATAAGGATTTATCCATTTCAATAAATAAACTTGTTCTGGTATGCTTTACAAAAAGATCATTTTTTACAATTTCTTTTGTCCAGACAGGAAGTTTATCATTACCATATAGATGTACAGTAACATTGCTTGAATTAGGCAGATAGTGTGAAAACCCTTTTAATTCTAATGCAAAAATGCCACCTATGATGAAATCTGTTTGCAGAATTTGTTGCAATGTATAGACGACACTTTGCCATGTAAAGGGAATTATGCCACGAGTATATAAGCCTTTCCATAATAATTTCAGTTGCTCGCTTTTCACCAGATTATCAATAGCATGATTAGTAAGCCCAGTCTCCTGCTTTAGCCATTTTCTAGTAACAATCATTCCTTCTGGTACAAGTTCTTCTAGTAATTTTCTTCTACTCGGATTAGATGCCATGTTTACGTATTTTTGTTATAACGGCGATAATCGCCGTTATAACAAAAATACGTAAACTATCTGGTTTATACAATATAAAAATAACGGCAATTAACGCCGTGATTTTTTGTTTTTGCAAACAATTATCTTTTTTGATAACTAATTTTTAGAAAAGCCAGATACTGATTTCAGTATAGAAGTTTTTTGTTATTATTGGCGACCACTTGTAAATCATAGCTTCTAAAGAAATTAGTTTTTATAATTAATAACTATCGACGGAGAAACGCTGTCAATTTGAATTATACCATCATATGCTTCTGACAATATTATTCTATCATCAATGTAATAACCGGAGTACAAGGTTTCAATAGGTTGGTAAATCCATGAATTGAAGTTATTATCGGGCATCGAATTAAAATCAATAAAAGTATATTGAAAGCCAGAAGTATGGAGAATTGCTTCCAGACTATTATTATGGGGTAATTTTACTTTGTTGATCTGATCATTATAAATAACATTGCCACGATTAAAATAGAAGCCAATGAAATACGATTGTTTCTTAATCGTACTATCCAGCTCTGCCCCCATAATTTTTCTGTCCTTTTGAATTTTAACAGGATAATCTTTCATGATATGATAATTATGTCCCCAAACAATTATTTTTTCCTCTTTGTATAATTCATTAAGCATCCACGTAATATTTTCAGCCATCAAACTATCTCTCATAGATGCAGAATAATTTACACCATAACTCCTAGTAAGAAATTTTTTGTTTTTTACAACTTTAATAAGTTTAGCTAACCGGTCATGCTTCAATTTGTCCTTATTGTTTTCCAGTTGTTTGAGCAAAACATCGTACTCCATAACCAGCGTATCTTTTAATTTATTAGCTGATTGCACATTTTTTTTAGCTGATAACCCGGTTATATAAGTACTGTCCAATTTTATAAACCTTTCCATTGACTTTTGATCCAATACTATTTTTAATTCTTCTCTGATATATTTAAGAATAACGCGATAAGAATTTATTTGAATATCAAACCCAACAAGGGCAATGTCTTCCTTCTTAAAATAACTGATCAACTCCAGATTATCTTTTGTGTGCCACATATGGTAGATACCATTTTTTAAAATACTGTCGGCAGGGACCTTATCTACATTTTCATTATAATAAAACAATTCTGCCATAGGACTTTCAAAAGCGACCATGCGATAGCCAAGCTCCCTGGTTAAATATTTTATTAACCTCGCTTTGAGTTTATTATTCTCCTGCACATAGTGAGAGCTTTCACCCAGGAATACTATTCTTTTATCAGATAACATCGTCTTAAAAAAATGCAGATCAGAATAATCTTCTGAGTCAATACTTTTAATTTCCCTTGCGTTTTGTGAAACGGATTTAATGAAAAGATTATTGACCTTTGGTTCTCCCCAAAAAATGAATAACGGAACTAAACAAATGAAAGCTATACTTTTAGTTTTCTTCATCATATCAATGCGCCTGGCGCTATTTATACAGCCTGCCGCCTACCGGGGTATTAATGTAAAAAGACCTGTTCCATTTAAATTCAGAAAAAGATTTTTACTTCGATTTATTTCTTCGTCAATTAAGTACTTTTATTTTAACCCTGTTGTTTCTGTTTAATTCATAAATAAACGATACCCTGCTTTTCTCATTTTCATATAACTGCTGGGTGCTTCCTTTCCCTTCCGTTTTAATCCGGTCAAGGGAGATTTTATGATCAAAAAGGTAATTTCTAACAATGAGTGCCAATGATTCAGAAGCTATTTGTTCATATTTTTCAGCCAGCTTATCCTCACCTTTTGTAACATACCCGGTAATCATTATATTTTTACCCGGATTATCCATCAGATATTTTAATAATGAGTCTAACATACATTTTGAAGCGATTTCCTCTAAAACATACTCTCTTACTTTAAAAGTCTGTCTTGAGAAGTCACGCTTCATAAAATAGATATGCAGCCCATATTTTAAAGCAGATAAATCTTTCAAACTGAACGATTTATTTTCCTGACCATCAGATTGTATCAAAGATCCGTCAGTATATGTTTTCATAAACACAATCTCACATGAACTTTTCTCCTCTTCTTTTTTACCTAAACTGTGTTTATTTTCATTTTTTATTATTTTCTTATCAAACTGAAGTTCCCAGGGGTGAGATCCAATTACCTGGATATAATAAGTATTATCAGATTTAATTTTAATGTGATCAACAGTCAAAGGTGTTTTCATGCAATTATCACACGAGCACAACCCTTCCAATTCGCCTGCCTTCGATCTGATATATTTATTGTTTACATTTTTTAAACTATCTCCCAGTGCCAGTACTACATTTCCGTTATCCAGTCCCGAACAAAAATCAAGTGAAGTTGATTCATAAATTATGCAATTATCCAAACGGGATAACCTAATAGAAAATGCCGGTGCCGGTGACTTAAATTTATACCACGTAACTCCATTCGGCTTTAATATTTGAGCAGATAAAATGGTATCTGTGAGTAACATTGCAGTGTTACAAGAGTTTCCCTCCTGTTCTATTTGTCCGAAAATAAATAAAAACCTAAAAAAAATTGTATAAAAAAACAAAATAAGTCTCATGCTCCTCCCTTAATGTTGTGTTCCTTCTATTTCCAAAGTTCTCATTCATGACCTGACAATTTTCTATTTCGCTTATTATCAATAGCCCCCTATACACAGACCTTGTTTAGCTTTGTACCACCTTTATTTATAAGGATTTTCACCTGTTGGGGATTAAGTTTAGTAACTATCAGGAACCTGCACCAAAACTAATTTATAGTCAAAACTGTTTACATTAACTAAATATTTTATAGATGGGTAATTAATCATTTAATATTACATTCGACATAAAAAGTCTTCTCGTTTAGATTCCTGATCGTTTTTCAAAGCATCAATTCTTATTTTCCTTGCCTGTAAATCGATCATGGATTATTTTAATTTATAGAATTCGATTGCTTTCTGCTTCAGAGGACTTACACTCCATTCTTCCCATGTCCCTTTATAAGGATCGTATCCGCATTTAAGAGGTTTGCTGTATGCATCACCTGGTACTTCCACGTATGCTCTACAATCGGTACACACATGTCTGAATTCACAGTCCTTACATACTTTAATCTGATCCTTATGAATGTTCCATAGTTGTTTGAATCCCTTTCTATCTAATGCCTGTTGTAAGGTTGTTTCTTTGATATTACCATAATTAACAGGAATAGAGGGGCAATTTTTAATATCTCCATTTGCATCAATGGTTATTTTTTGGTTCAGGCAGGAATTGTGATGAAGTGATTCCGTATAGCTTTTGATATTGGCAACAAAGAAATCTTTTGATACAACTCCACAACTATTTGTCTGAAATTTATTGGGTGTCAGGAAAACACTAACGGTTCCGTCAAATATCTCTTCATAAGTAAATTCGGATGGTGAATTGAAAATGGTAATCGAGCTCAACCTGTAATGCTTTATACAATAGTTTTCATACATCTTCTTATTGTATATTTGAAGGGGACGCACAATGTTCATTTGAATGTTTCTCAATGTCGTAAATTCAAATGCCTCCAATACTTTTTGGATATAACTTTCATTCTCTATAAACAGCTCGCAATGGTTGATGTTCAGCTGATTGATTTCA
Source organism: uncultured Chitinophaga sp. (assembly GCA_964568515.1). GTDB lineage: Bacteria > Bacteroidota > Bacteroidia > 2-12-FULL-35-15 > 2-12-FULL-35-15 > 2-12-FULL-35-15. Next base: position 5,863 of record CAZMRM010000195.1, read on the forward strand.
TTGCTTATCTTGACTACGGAATCAATCGTATTGTCATTGATATAAAGAATGATATTCGTAACTACGAAGGGAGAGTTCCAGGAAGTATTTATAGGAGAAAATCTTTTTAAATCCTCATCACAGGAGGAAAACATTCCCAGATCCTTTTCGACCAACCATTCCAGATATTCCATAACTGTTTTCGTATCCTGGGAATTATAGTCAGCCAAGGCATCGGCTACTGATTTAACTTTTAAATCGGTTAATACATTTAACAAATCATTTGGAATATGTGTAAACTCATTTCTTTGCAAATCAACAATTAATGAATTGGTATATCCCTTAACAGGTATGCAGTTCGCATGTAAAATAAAATAGTTCATTCGTGCAGCCAAAATCGGGTTATGGGTTTATAGAATATTTGAGCAGGAATAAAATTTTCAGGATAATTAGCTGTCTTTATGTGTTTAACACGCGGCAAATAAACTTCATCAATCGATTGAGAGATAATATTGTTCAATGGCACAGAGATTAGTCTGTCATCCAGTGAAGAAATCAAAGGCGTTGCTTTTTCTATATTAGTTCCTGACATATCATTTTTTCTAAAGGGTCGTTATTGATACTACTTACCATTCCAAATTGTCCCACAGGATTTACTTCTAAAAACAGCAGTTCATCCGACTGATCAACCAAGAAATCAATACTTCCGCATTTAAGCCCTATGATTTTCATTAATTCAACCATCTTTTTCTTCACTCTATCAGGCAATTCATAAGGAACATATCTGTTGGGATGTGTATAATTATAAGCTCTAAAGTCGGTTTTGGTTTGAGGGTCGTTCTGAGAAAAAATAGCCATCGAAGAAAACTGTCCGTTCAAAAAAAAAGTTCTTACCTCATATTTTTTATTTATTTCCGGTTGGAACAAGCTTGGAAAAAAAGGTGATTTTGGAATTTTCATTTGATTTTTACTGATTGTCCTGTTTACATAAAGCACATTCTTTTCTCCATAAGCCAATACATTGTGTATGGTCTTATTTATATAATCTCCTTCCAGAACTTTTGGAACAAAAGAATAGTTACTTGTAACAATGGTTCTGGGGGTTTTTATTCCTAAACGGTTTGCAGTTTCCAACACCCTTAATTTATTTACATCCGAGATAAAATAATTGCTAAAACGTTCTTTTTTTTGAAAAAGTGAAAACAGATAATCCGTGAGAACTTTCCACTCGCTTTCCAAATGTGAACGAACAGTTATATTATCCACACAATCTGCAAAATTCAGGACGAAATACAACGTTTGCCTCCGGTACCAAAATGCAGATATCTTTCTGGTATCAAGTTCGCTATTGTTATTGAATTTCACAATGGCGTACTCTTCATCTACAACCAGTTCCACCTCTGTAATCAGCATGTGTTCCGTGATCAGAAAATAGTCTTTCTGAAAATGAATGCACCAGTCAATCACCTCCGTTGTACTCTGATCTCCTACATTTGAAATAATCAATATCATTTTGATATTTCTGTTAAGTTTTTCATTAAATAATCATATTGTTCTTTAACTGCCAGTCCTCCGGTAAACTGGTATCCATATAACCCAAAATCAAAAA
>CAZMRM010000196.1:0-7428 GCA_964568515.1 uncultured Chitinophaga sp.
GCATCTACTAAACGGATCACATTGTTGGACTGATCGGCAACATATACTTCTTTTTGTGAACCAACTGAGCGAACCGCTACATCAGTAGGATAGTTAAATGTAGCAGCCGTGGATCGCCCATTGAAGGCACCAACAAAACCGGCACCTGCAAAATCAGCGGTGGTACCGGCAGTAAAATTTAAGCTGCGAATTTTTATATTCCCATTGTCAACAATTAAAAAGGAATTGTTATCCATCATGCTTAAACTCAATGGTGAAAAAAAGGTAGAAGCGGAAAGCGGACCATTTATATTGCCGGATGTTTTTACACCAGCCAATGTGATCGTACGACCATTGGCAGATATTCTCTTGATTTTGTTGTTGAGGAAGTCGGTTACAAAAAGAATCGTATCCTGAAAAATGGTAACATCAGTTGGCCAGTTGAATTGTGCATTGATGCCTATTCCATCTACATCACCCGGAACCGTTCCTTTGCCTGCAATGGTGCTGACGGCACCACTTGGTAAAATTTTACGTATAGCATCATTGAATAAATCGGCTACAAATAATTCTCCGCTGGAGTTGATATCAATACCATAAGGAAAATTAAATTCGGCAGTTAATGGACTGGCGGAATTCACAAAACCGCCTGTAGGCCCTTTTTTACCGGCAAATGTTGAAACAATACCGCTTTTTATTTTACGGATGCAATTGTTGTTACGGTCGGCAATGAACACGTTGCCTTGTTTATCCGAAACAATTCCCTTTGGAAAGTTAAATTTGGCAACAGTAGAAAGACCTTCATCACTTCCCGGAACACCTGATACTCCCGCAAATGTTGTTACCGTATAGCGGTTCAGGTAGGTAAAAGCAACATTGCGGTTGGAGGTCAGTTCTTCATCAAGATCAACAGATACAGGTCCACTACCACAATTCGGGGGAACAATTGCACGGACCTCTCCCGCATTCTCCGTTACTGTGATTGCAGGGACACCATTGAATTTTACAATGTTTTTGGTGGCGGCAAACTGCCGGCCCGTGATTGTGATTGTATCCCCTTTATGACCAACGGCAGGAGAGATGGCATCAACGATTGGACAAACCGGACATTCATCTTTGTCTTTCTTTCTGCAGGAAGACACCAATGCAATGGTTGTAAGAAGTAGAAAGATTTTAACTGTGTTCATTTTGTATTATTTTTTTATTCAATAACTATTTTTCGAATCGTATGATTTTTTCTGTCAGATACATACAGTATCCCATTATCGGATGGATCCACCACAATATCGGCCGGTCCGTTCAAATGGGCCTGCATTCCGATACCATCATTGGAACCCGGCTGAAGGTCACCCACAATTGTTGTTACCATATTCTTATGGTCGATCATGCGTATCATATTATTATCAGTGTCCGCAATAAAAATTTCTGTTTTCCCATTCATATCACGGACAGCAATTCCGGAAGGATTATTAAATTGTGACCTTTCTAAAGTGCCATTAAAAAACCCCGGTTTACCATATCCGGCATAATCCCTTACTTCGCCGGATACAAGATTCAATGCTCTTATTTTCCCGTTACCACGATCAGTAATCAATAATGTTTTTGAACCGAGCAGTACCATTCCGGCAGGCCGGTCAAAACTTGCAGAAACAGCATTTCCGTTATTGGATCCGATGGCACCTGAACCGGCAAGTAAACTTACTTCGTTTTTAATGCTCACCTTACGAATACGGTTATTGGCAGAATCACAAACAGCGAAACTATTTTCATCCAGCATGAGCATTCTTCCGGGATAATTAAAATGTGCATCGCTGCCTGTTCCGTTGGCATAGGATGGAAACTGAGGATCACCACAGGAAGGGGTAACAAAACCGATCGGAGAAAAATTACGGATACAATGATTGCGATGATCGCTAATGAAAATAGAGTTGGTCGGCGTAATGGCAATCCCATAAGGCGTATTAAACAATGCACTTTGAGGGTCCGGACTGTTTTGATAACCGGCAACTCCATGCTTTCCGGCAATTGTTCTGATCTCTCCGTTACTGATTTTACGAAGACAATAATTTTTTTCATCACAAATGATCAGACTGCCTTCCCGGTCTATTGCCAATGCACCGGGTGTATTTAAAAAACAATATGTAATGGAGCCATCCCACCAGCTTGCACTACCGGCTATTCCCGCATACGTAGAAACAGTAAATGTATAAACCTCTGTAAATTCTTTATCTGTATTGGAAGTCTGCTGATCGGGACGTTGAACAGTAACTGGTCCTGTACCGCAATTTGAAGGGACATAAGCAGTAACGGATGTTGTACCTTCCTTCATTATCTTTGCTTCTTTTCCATTGAACCGAACACTATTTCCTGAGGTCGCAAAATAATTTCCACTGATGCTGATGGTATCACCTTTGATGCCTGTGTTGGGCGACAGGGAAGTGATAACCGGACAGTCCATACAAGTATGAGAATCATTTTTTTCCTTTGAACAGGAAAAGAGAAAAATGATGAAGAGAACGAATAAATAAAGTGAGGATGATTTCATGTTTTGTTTTATTGAAGAATAAGAGGTTGATTAACAAAATTCATTAGTCGAATATAATTTTTTTAATACAATTGTTATCTGTATCCGCCACATATAAATTCCCAATTTTATCAATTACAATTCCTTGTGGCTTTTTCAGCCCAGTGGACACCAATACCGTGATGACACCGGCAGTATTGTACTTCAGAATGCGGTTATTCTCCGTATCCGAAATATAGACACTGCCGTCATTATCTACTGTAAGTCCTTTTGACATATTTAATCCACCGGATGCATTGATTAATGTGGTTTCCACCGTGTCTTTTACATTGAACTTGGTAAACTGAGTCTGATAGATCATTTTATCCATAATGGAATTGATCTGATACACAAATCCATTCTTATAATGAATTACATTTCCCGCGTTATTTACAAAAGCCTGATTTCCTGTTGAAGGAGAAAAATAGTTGATATCCGGTAGTTCGATTGACAGATTTTGAGTGATACGTCCTATGAAGAATTTTCCTACACCATCCGAAGAAAGTGAAACATGCTTCTTTCCTATATCGAAATCGGTAAAATAAATAGTTGGAAAAGCAGAACCCGGAGTGTATTTGTATACAGTGGATTTGCTGCCGGATGTGCTATAGGATGAGGCATACAAAATATTGTTTTCATCCAATGTGATGGCTGTGGGATTGCTTACCTGAGAGGAATTATCAAATAAAACTGTAGAAAGTCCGGTGGAAATATCGAGTTTTACTACCTTTTGATTTCCTGCATCCAAAACATAAATATTGTTCGAATTATCAACAGCTACCTGTGAAGGCTTATTGAATCTTGTGTTGGCAAGAGTAGTTCCGCTGCCTGTATTTCCTCCGGTTGTACTTCCTGCAAAAACGGTAATGATTGTTTCCGGGGTGTATGTAAAAACAGGACCATTTTCAGAATAGAGTTCATCATCCAGCTTTACATTAACGGCTCCGGTACCGCATTTTGCAGGAACCAACACTTTTAATTGTGTCGTTGTTCCGCTGACCATGTTGGATGCAGGTACAACGACACCATTAAAGGTGACTATGTTTTCTGTTAAAACAGTACTAAAATTTTTTCCTTTAATGATTATGGTATCATTTTTCTTTCCCGCAGAAGGTACCAATTCATCGATCTTTGGACAGTACGGACAATCATCTTTATCTTTCTTCCGGCAGGAAGAAGAAAAGAGAGTGAGATACAATCCAATAATAATAATGACAACCTTTTTCATGTTCTTACTGGTTAATTATTCAAAGGATATTTTTTTTATTTTACAATTGAAATAGTCGGCGATATAAAAAAGATCAGCAGTTTTAGAATATACAAAACCACGGGGCTGAAAAAACAAAGCTGTTTCAACCGGTCCGTTTTGATCGCCATACCCTGTTATATCACCGGCAAAATAAGATACTTCCGAATTGCTCATATCAATTTTTCGAATGAAACTGGTGAAACTATCTGAAAAATAAATAAATGTTGCTTCGTTATTGATCACCAGGCTCCTGGGTTTTTGTAGTTGTGCAGCTGTTCCTGTTCCATTTTTTATTGCTTCTGTTCCATCACCGGCAAGTGTTGATACAACGCCATTGGAAAGTTTACGGATGCGGCTGTTTTCCCAATCCGCAATGTATAAATTTTGATTTTTATCCAAAGCCATGGAGACGATGCTATTGAATTTTGCAGACAAGGCAGGGCCATCAGCAAAACCGGAACTTGCAGAGCCTGCCAGTGTGGTTACATTTAAGGTAGTCAGGTCCATCTTACGAACATATTTCGCTTCTCCTATATACATGGTGTTGCCATCGATAATTAAATGGTTCACGGATTCAAATCTTGCTAACGTGCCTTTTCCATCTGTATGACCTGCTACAGTGATGGAACCTGCAATCGTAACCAATGTGGGTGATACTGAATTATCAAACTTTGCAATGTAATTGCCAACCGCTAAATAAATATTTCCGGAGGCATCACAGGCTCCTGATTTCAGTATCAACGGCTCTACATCAATCAGTTCCTTTGCGCCGCCACTATTTATCCGTACCAGTTTTTTCCCATTATCACCAATTACGTATATGATTCCTCTGGGCTCATCCAAAAAAACCCTTTCGGTAGAACCCAGGTTGGATTCGAGCGGATTGGAATTCGTTGCCGGATCCGTTGCCGATCCGCATTTTCCGGCTACTGTATACACAACACCTAAACGGTCGTAGATGAAAGGAGCAGAGGATTCGCTGTAAAGTTCCGCATCATAATACATTTTTATCCGTCCGGTTCCACATTTGTTCGGAACAATTAGTTTGGCTTGTTTATCAGAAGGGATACTCGCAATAACTGCTTCTTGCCCGTTGATACTTGCTTTTAATTTCAAACCATCCGGATTGGTTGTAAAATTTTCTCCCATCACCGTAATGGTATCTCCGTTTTTTCCATGTGATGGAGAAAAACCACTGATGTTGGGACATACCGGACAGTCATCTTCCACATTTTTTTTTCTGCATGTAACAGAAAAACAAAGAATGAAAACTCCGAGGATAAAGATGCTTGCTTTTTTCATTTTGCTTGTTCTGAAAAATTAATGTATCGGTTAAAACGTTTAATGTTCCACTATGGATGAATTTACTCCTAATGCAATTGCAATTTCGGTAGATGCCTGAGTAAAATTTCTAACGGTTGCTGCAGTTGCTGCAGCTCTCACAGCAATACGAGTATTCCAGTAGCATTGAATCAGGTCACCATTTAAACCATTATCAAATAATTGGTTGAACTCTGTTAATGAAGTGGAAGAAAAACCCGTGAAATAATCGGCATAGGCCAGTGGTAACAGATATTCTTTTCTGTCAGGAAAACTTGCACAGCTTGAAAAAGATTGTGCACGCATGCTTTCCGGTAGTCCTGCCTGACACAAGGTAGTTATCATGGTTTGCAGGTTTCCGTTACCGGAAAAAACGGAAGCACTTCCCTGGTTATAGGTCGCCAGTGCTCTGGCCACACGGGTAAAACTGATATTGAACATATAGGCCAACAGAATATTGGCCACTACCATTTCATTGTGAACGATGAAACGTGCGGGTAGCTGATTGATGCGATAATAAGCATATCCACCAGAGGTACTTACAGGAGTTATACCGGCAGCCTGTAATTGTGAATACAACCAGATATCAGGATGTGCTGATCCGGATGGTGATGGAGTGGGTGTTGCCATTTCAACAGCAATCTGACGTGTGGGACTAAACCAGGTTGCCAAAGCAGGACCATAGTTTTGTGCTCCTCCGAATTGATAGGCAAATGCATTGGCAATCCCTTCCACAAATGCGGAAGACATGGAGGGAACAGCCTCATCAAAAGAATGTCCCCGGTCTTGTCCATAATTGTACCATTGGCCGTTTACATAAAAAGAATGCGGTGCAAACTCAGACATGTCCTGTGTATGTGTTAACTCATGAAGCAATACCCATTTGGCATTTGTTGCAGATACCGATGTAAAAAAATGCTGACCAATGTGTATTTTCCCATAATAAGGACCGGTGCCTGAATTGGTGGCACAAGGCCATTCATAACCTGCCGCATCTGTACAATTTACAAAAGTGTTCTTAGCAAAATTATTGAAGGGTACCGCATCATTGTACATGAAAACAGCTAAAATTTTATCACGTATTTTCATGATCTCTTTAAAAGCATATTGAAAGCTTTCATCTCCGCCATTGTCACGATTATTTAACAAAGCTTTTAAAAATGTAACCATTGGTGCCATGGAAGCATTACCTCCGAATACATTCCTTGCATCTGCTGCATTGCTTGAAAGCGCTAATAATGTTTTGGTAGTGTCTGTATTCGGATTGGCAACATAATAGAATTTTAGTTTGCTTAAAATATAGGCTCTGTCTGCTGCCGCATCTGCAAAGGATAGCACGTTCAAAAAAAACATGCAAAGCAGGAATACAATACCCGCTTTGTAATTCCCCCTTTTATATTTGTTAATTGTTTCCATGATATAAAATTGAATAAGGTTAGGATTTATAGATTTAAACTCATTTTTATAAAATGCGATTAGTTAATTTTTACCTCTTCTGGTATGTGTATTCTGTTTTTACAGAATACACACGATCCATTCATTTGTTTTAAAGGATGAAGCCAGAAATTACATAGGTATCATCCCCTTATTATATTTTTTTTAACCGTATATCTTTTAATCCTCCGCTATTGATGAGTTAACGCCCAATGCAATCGCTATTTCTGTTGATGCCTGCGTGAAATTTCTAACAGATGCTGCTGTGGCTGCTGTTTTAACAGCGGCCCTGTTATTCCAATAACATTCAATTAAATCGGCATTCATTCCGTTATCAAATAGTTTATTGAAATCGTTAAGAGATGTGGTTGAAAACCCGGTAAAATAATCGGCATAGGCTAAAGGCAACAAATATTCTTTTCTGTCCGGAAAGTCTGCACAGCTAGGGAACGATTGTGCCTGCATATCTGCCGGTAATCCTGCCTGACACAACACCGTCATCATCGTTTGAAGATTCCCTCTTCCTGAAAAAACAGAGGTTGGTCCTACATTATATGTTTTTAAGGCTCTGGCCACACGTGTGAAACTGATGTTATACATGTATGCCAGTAAAATATTGGCAATCACCATTTCATTATGAACAATAAAACGTGCCGGTAACTGATTCAGGCGGTAATAAGCATATCCATCCGCTGTGCTTACAGGTGTTATCCCTGCATTGGTCAACTGTGTATATAGCCATATATCAGGGCTTGCACCGGGTGTTACTGCCGGTGTAGCCATTTCTACCATAATCTGCCGGGTCGGACTCCACCAGGTTGCCAGTGCAGGACCATAGGTTTGTGCCCCTCCAAACTGATAAGCAAATGCATTGGCGATTCCT
>CAZMRM010000197.1:0-3916 GCA_964568515.1 uncultured Chitinophaga sp.
ATCAGCCATTGTTCAGGGATTCGGAAACGTTGGATCACACACTGTCCGTTTATTAACCGAACAAGGAATTAAAGTAAAAGGAATCTCTGATCACACCGCTGCCTTCTTTAATGAAAACGGGATCAATATTCCCGATGCACTGGCTTATGCAAAACAAAACGGTGGTGTGTTAAAAGGATTCAAAGGTGGAAATGAAGTAGGAAATGAATTCCTTACAGAAGATGTGGATATCCTTATTCCTGCTGCTATTCAAAATGTGATCACGGAAGACAATGCACACAAAATTAAAGCAAAACTGATTGTTGAAGGTGCAAACGGACCAACAACCGCTGAAGCAGATGCGATCCTGCAGGAGAAAAAAATAATTGTTGTACCGGATATTTTAGCAAATGGTGGCGGTGTTACCGTATCTTATTTTGAGTGGGTACAAAACAACTCCGGTCACTACTGGCCCGAAGAAGAAGTAAATCAAAGACATGATGTTTCCATGAACGTTGCTTTTGACCACGTTTGGAAAAATGCAGAAAAATATAAAACAACCATGCGTCTGGCTGCTTACATTACAGCTTTGGAAAAAGTTGAACTGGGTATCAAAGCAAAAGGAACGTATTAATCCTATTCATTCAATGAACAAAAAAGCTTTCTCAGAAATGAGAAAGCTTTTTGTTTTTGATGTCTTTTCATTTATACCAAATTCATTTCTTATACTGCTCCTGATTCTCACCTTCAGAAATCATCAGCTAATAAATAAATCATGTTCCAACTGCTCATGAAATTTATTCAGAAGCCGGATGATTACTATTTAGTGCGTATCGGGATGTTTAGGCTGGCAAAAGCTTGCAGAAAATGTGCATGTCCTTTATCTGAATTTCAATTTATAATACATAAAATGATTCATCATCCCCAGCATTGAAGTTTAATAAAAAAGAAGAAAATTAAAAAAACCGATAAAATGATTTATCCGGCCAAGACATTGCGCAAACATGAAATATGTTGGGAATATTTATTATGGTACATCTCAAAATCCGTATGGCGGCTACTTCAAAGGAAACACCTATGCTTCCGATATTGTTCCGAACAGCGCAAATACTTATTTCAAACAATGTGATTTTATCTACATCGAAGGATTTTCCGGCGGAACTTTAACAAGCTACACTTCTGTTAATGGAAACATCAGTTCGAATCCGAATTTCGTTTCCGGCAGTGACTTGCATTTACAAAGCTCAAGTCCTTGTATTGATAAAGTGGATGCCATTCTGCTTGCTTTCAACCACAACAAACCGGAGTTACCAAACTTTGGTTACACAACAAACCGGAGTTACCAGACTTTGGTTACACAATAGAACTGATTACCAGACTTCAGTCTACACAACAAAACTGATTATGATTTTAGGTTAAACAAAAAAGTTGGGCTCTCAAATGGAGAGCCCAACTTTTTATGTTGATACAGTTGTTATTGTTGTATCAGCACTTGTTTTTGTTCCATACCTTCTGCTGTCCGGATGGTTATTAAATACAATCCTGACTTTACATCCACGTTCCAGGATACGTTGTGGAAACCTGCACTCATGTTTCCATCCTGAATGGTAGAAAGCACTCTTCCCTGAATATCCGTAAGTGTGATGTTCACTTGTCCGGCTGTTTCCAGTTTGAACTGAATGTTTACCAGACTTTGTGCAGGATTCGGATACACTGTTAGATCGGCCCGTTTGGAAACAGTTCCTGCTGGTTTTACCAAACATTTCACTTCTACTTTTTGGCAATACACTTCTTTACATTCACCTCCCGAAGCTGTTTTTCCTTTGACCGTTAAACATACTTCATAAGTTCCGGAAGTAGTATACGTATGAGAAGGATGCTGGGTCGTGGAGATGGTTCCATCACCAAAGCTCCAGTGCCAGTCAGTAATGGTGGTACCTGCCCCACTTCCACTGTAATCAGTAAAATACACATTGCACCGATCTGCTTTGAAATCAAATTTAGGATACACCAGGCATTTTGCTGTAGGGTCACAATCTTTCACAATTACTTCCAGACAGACTTTATCTTTGCATTGCTCGCCTGTAGCCGGATTTGTTCCAACGATGATCAGACAAGCGAAGTAAGTACCCGGAGAACTATAGATGTGCGTCGGATGTTGTGTGTAAGCAAAACTTCCATCACCAAAGCTCCATTCCCAATACGTGATGGTTGTACCGCCAGCGGTTCCGCTATGATCAGTAAAATATACGGCACAGCCATCTACTTTATAATCGAATTTTGCAGCCACTTTGCAAGGCTGTGGTTTGCCACAACCATCTATTTTCACTTCCAGGCACAATCTGTCTTTACATTGCTCACCGGTTGTATTGTTGATTCCTACAATTACCAAACACACCAGGTAGGTCCCGTCAGATGCATAGGTATGCACCGGATTTTGCAAGGTGGATGTAGTGCCATCACCAAAATCCCAGTACCAGTTGGTAATTACCGTACCTGTGCCTGCGCCGCTGTAATCAGCAAAGTAAACCGTACACTTATCTGTCTTATAATCAAATTTTGCAGCTACTTTGCAAGGCTGAGGTTCACTACAACCTTTCACTTTAACATCCAGGCAAATTTTATCTTTGCATTGTTCACCGGTTGAAGAAGTACCCACAACAACTAAACATGCAACATAGGCTCCGGCTGTTGCATAAGTATGAACAGGGTTCTGCAGGGTTGATGTGTTACCGTCACCAAAATCCCAATACCAGTTGGTGATCACGGTGCCGGTACCGGCTCCGCTGTAATCCGTAAAATACACTGTGCATTTGTCTGTTTTAAAATCAAATTTTGCACCTACCTTACAAGGTACAGGATCACCGCAACCTTCTACTTTTATTTCGCGGCAATATTCATTCCTGCATTGTTCACCTTGTGCATTCACCGCAACAGTTATCAGACACACTTTATAGGTACCGGCGGCAGCATAAGTATGCACGGGGCTCTGTAAAGTGGATGTATTGCCATCTCCAAAGGACCAGTACCAGTTAGTGATCGCGGTTCCGGGATTGGTACCGCTCTGATCCACAAAGTAAACGGTGCATTTATCAATTTTAAAATCAAACAGTGGTTTTACACCGCAAGGCAATGTTTGTCCGCAATTTTCCACTTTTACAGGGAAACAGTATTCATTTTTGCAGCGTTCACCTGCTGCATTCACTGCAACCGTAATAAGGCATACGGAATAGGTTCCTGCAGTTGCATAACTATGGGTTGGATGTTGTGCCGTAGAGGTATTACCATCACCAAAGTTCCAGTACCAGTTGGTAATCACGGTTCCGGGATTGGTGCCACTCTGATCCACGAAATAAACGGTGCATTTGTCTACTTTAAAATCAAACAATGGTTTTACACCACAAGACAATGTTTGTCCGCAACCTCTGATGGTAACCGGCAAACAAAATTTATCCCTGCACTTTACACCCAGTGCATTTACACCCACAATGGTGAGGCACACCGTATAAGTTCCGGATGCAGCAAAAGTATGAGTTGGATTTTGAAGTGTGGAAGTGGTTGCATCACCAAAGTCCCAGTACCAGTCAGTAATGGTGGTGCCGGTTCCTGCGGCACTTAAATCAGCAAATTTGGCAAAGCAGTTATCAGTTTTAAAATCAAAATTTGCTTTGAGTTTACAGGTGGGAAGCGTCTGTGCATTCGTTACACTGCAACAGACAGCAAGCACCATAGCGAAAAAAAGGAATAGCGTCTTTTTCATGAGCTTATGAATTTAAAGGTTAATAATAAATATTGAGGGAAGATGATCATTTTGTAATGCAATTGAGGAATGAAAATAATTACATCACATTCAAAGATAGTTTATTAATTGTTAAGCCTGTGTTATTTGAAAGAATAGGTTATTCCTGATTTTTTTAAGGGATTTTCCTGTTTTTTT
>CAZMRM010000197.1:3926-7073 GCA_964568515.1 uncultured Chitinophaga sp.
TCCAGAAAAAAATTATATTCTGAAGTGATAGATCCTTTTGTACCTTATTTCTAACCTGTCAGCAAATAAAAACTAAGGCAAGCATACTCTTTCTTCTCCGGCTCTATGATGTGATAAAAATGAGTAAAAATTTTAACTGCTTACTCGATCAGGTAATAAGCTGAACCAAAGCAGTAACCGTGGACGAAAAAGACGCTTCGGAACGGCGGTTTTGTGCGACAGGTTGGAGGAAGACGCATAGCAGGAAAGGATTGTGGATGGTTAAGAAAAAGAATAATCCAGCTCGTCGGAGCAAAACTGTTGCCCATCGATAAGATCTGCAAATTCTGTAAAATAATTTTCCAGATTTTCATTAGTGAATTACTGAGTAATCAGTATTGCTATTCAACTATTATACTGGTTACTTTGCTTCCGTACAAGTGAAGAAAATTAGTGAAAATATTAATGGTGAATATAAAGTTTATCCTGCTGGAATCAGAAAAAAAAGAGTTTCATTTATCTTTCATTCGGAGTTCATTAGGTTGTTAATAAAGTGAACTTCCTTTCCTGTCACTGTAGTTATTCGAATTGTACCGCTCTGATGATATATCAGGATGCGATGCTTTTTATAATATATTTAATTTAATAATCTGTTATATGAGAAAATTATTTTTACTATGTTTTATTTTTGCGGCTTCAGCCATATATGGACAAAAGAACGGGACAATTGTTAGTGTAGAGTACAAAGGAACCATTACCCGTGATGAACTGACGGATTCTTTAAAAGTTAAAATGAAGGAGAAGCTTGGTACTACTACAGGAGCCTTATTTTACTATTGGGCAACCTCATTTTATATTCAGCCTCAATATGATATTGACCTTTATAAGATATTATATAATACCACCAATGAAAGTGATAAACCTGTTGTAGCTTCGGGACTTATTGTGCTGCCTAAGAGCAATGCCAAATTTCCAATAACCGCTTATTGCCATGGAACTGTTTTCAAAAAGGAATCTGTTCCATCTAATCTATGCGGAGCCGGCGAATGCTTTGAAATTTTCATTCCCTTTTTAATGGCAAGCGAAGGTCATATTATAGCTGCACCGGACTATGTTGGGATGGGACAATCCAATCAATTTCACCCCTATGTTGAAAGCAAATCTGAATCAGCAGCAACGCTTGATCTGATGAGGGCATCAAAAGAGTTATTGGATTCAATCAAAACAGTAAAACATGATGGAACCTGTTACCTGACCGGATATTCTCAGGGAGGACATGCTGCAGTTTCCACATTAAAGGCAGTTAATGAACAAAATCTGAAAAATGAATTTAACATCAAATTTGTTGGCGCAGGCGGTAGTCCTATTGATCTGTCAAATACTCAGTATAACTTTATCATAAATAATCCATTGTATCCTACAAGAGAATATATTTTATATTGTATTGCCACTGCTAAATTAATTGACCCGACAACATACAATACACCCTCTGATATTCTGAAAAAGCCGTATGACTCTCTTTACTCGGTAGATATACTCGGACAAACAGGTAAACTGGACTGGATACCGCAAAGCTGGCCGGATATGTTTTATCCTGCAGCAATTGATGAAATGAAAATACCAGGTAATAAACTTGAAAAAGCTCTTGCAAAAAGCAATGTTTATGATTTTTACAATGAAACTCCGTTACGGCTGTATGCAACTTCTGAAGATCAACAAGTGACTAATAAAAACAGTACACTTTGTGAATATGTAATGCGCTCGAAACTACCCTGGTGGAAAAGACATCTTATAAGAGCTGATATTTTTTCAACCATAGCAGGCAATACCCATGAAACGGGAGGTATGTTCTCATTCCTTTACTGGACGGAACGAATCCGGAATTACAAAAATGGAATAGGTACTAACTGGAGAAGCAGCAGATATGAAAATGCTACTGGTACTCTTCAGGATGATACGGATCTTTTAATAACGCCTCTTTCAGAAATGTTCCTGCAAATTAAGACTAATAATGAAATTATAGAAAATGTAACAATTATAAATGCAGAAAACGGAATTGTAAAATCGGAAAAGGCTCAAAAGATAAATGAAATCTATTATGTATATACTGGAAATTTACCCCATGCCGGATTTTATAAATTAAGAGTAAAAACTTCAGATGGGGTTCTCACTGAAGTTCCTTTCATGAATAGTCAATCGACCTTAATTGAGGCAGAGGACCTGAATGAAACAACTGATTATATTGAATTTCCTGCCTATTATATGGTAGAAAGAGGAACTTTTGATTATGTTGTAACGGATGAAGAAGGTACTGTCTGCCTGACTGGTTTTAACAATGATGGTACGAAAACATTACTTTTACCAAAGAAGAATCTGAAACTTAACAAGGTCTACTATATTGAACTGGACAACTATATGGATAAAATCACCTATTCATTTAAGCGGAATATATCTATGGGGATAAATGATATTCAACGCACACCTTTAAGCATTTTTGTTGACAACAATAATAATCTCATAAGGGTAAATTATTCTGTTTCAGACCTTAAATCTGTTGAATTGATGAGCATTGAGGGAAAAACCATAAGCCATACACAAAGCAATATTATCAGTACAAATGGTCTGAGTAGAGGAATGTATCTTGTAAAAGCAATATTGACTGATGGTACGGAGCAAACAGCAAAATTAATAGTGCCATAAGGTTAACAGCTTGCGATATAATTCTGGATTTTACACTGTAAATTCTAATCTGAAATTAAATTACTGTCTTGATTTATGAATGGAAGATATGCAATCAAATCACTAATAAGACAGAAAGAAAGATTAGATATACTGACTAAGCAGGAGGTTACCGGGTTCATTGTTCAATGCAGCAAAATCATAGAACAAATATTTAGTCATCATTCGGTTAAATATAAGAAAATAATCGCGCTAAAAAAAACGAATCAGAACGCATATTACCCGGTTACGGATATATATTTTGACGATTTAAAAGAGCTGTTATCAAATTATCTGGATAATTGTATAGCAGCTGTTAATAGGAGATTGTTACTTAGATGTATTAAAATATCCCTTGGTCTTAATATAATTATTTTCCTTATTTCAGTTTGCTGGCTAATTATAGAATGTGATTGCATAGACCTTTTAGTAGCTTTAATAGCATTCGTA
>CAZMRM010000197.1:7083-7417 GCA_964568515.1 uncultured Chitinophaga sp.
ATAGTTTCTCAAATTTTTTTCATCGTTCAATCATATAATGATTGAACGATTGATCAAAAGGAGGGAATAATTTTATAGCCCGGCCCTGTGAATTTACTTCCACATCCACTCAACCGGACTGAACTTGCTTAAAGTAAGTGCAATAAGCACCATTACTAAATCGCTACCGATAGTGTTTTCCATTCTTGTAAACTACTCTTTTTTAAACCACTTTAGATATTATCAATCTTTTTTAGATAAAAGAAAGAGAACTGTTAGGATCTGATAAAATGAGTAAAAATTTTAACTGCTTACTCGATCAGGTGATACGCTGAACCAAGTAACCGTGGACGAA